>JBIKPL010000241.1:0-4743 GCA_044357485.1 Cytophagales bacterium | reverse complement strand
ACAATGTCTTTAGGCATAAACATCATGAAAGATTTTTTAAACACCTGTGTCAATACAATCTCTTTTGGTAAAATAGAGGCTTGAATTCTTCTGGCATAATTGATTGATTCATGAATTTTATTATTTTGATCTTGAATATATTTCTCTCTTTCTTTGGCTTCCGTAATGTCATGAGACACCACCAACACCGATTCTAATTTATTCAAATCATTGTATTCGGGTATGGCGTTCACCATCATAATCAATTTACCTTCTAAGGTTGGGAAGACCATTTCTTCATTTACCTTGCCATTCACTTCCGCCACTTTCAAGATAATGGATTTCCAAAATCCTTTCACTTCCTCATTTACAGGCAACAAGTCAATTTCTTTCCCTAAAAACTCTCTGGTTTCGTTTCCGGTTAAGAATTCGATTCGAGGATTGATATAAGAACAATGGCCAGTAACTTCAAGTCTGGTAATTAAGTCTAAAGAGTTTTCAGAAAGTGCTTGCATTTTGGCACGAATTCTTTGTTCTTTCTCTGCTTGTCTACGGGCAGAGATATCTCTAGAGTTCACCACAATTCCTTCAATAACAGGATCATGTATCAAATTTTTACCTGACACCTCTAACCAAGTACGTTCTCCATCTTTCTTGATATAACTAAATTGAGCAGTAGCCATTTGACTTGGATTTTCAATCAAGTCAATGAACAGTTGGTTAAAACCATTTCTGCCTTTTTCATGGATAAACTCAATATCAGAAGTACCCACCAACTCTTCAGGATGGTAACCCAAAATAGTGGTAACCGATGGGCTCACGTATTTAATTATCCCTTTGGCATCATAAATACTAATGACTTCAGAAGCATTTTCTAATAATACCTGTGTCCTTTTTTGAGCATTGTTCACTTCTTGAATTTGATCTTCAAGTCGTGCATTACTTTTGGTTAATTCATCTTGGGTGGCAATCATTTCTTCTGCATTTTGCAAAAGTTGTTGTTGTTGCTCGCCAAGTTCATTCGACATATTTTGCGCATCCTCAAGTAAACGTTTTGTTTTTTCGTTTACCTTAATGTTAAAAATAGTACGCGCTACAATGTCACTCAGTTCTTGTACAAACTTAATTTGTGTAGCATTAAACTTCTCAAAAGAAGCCAATTCAACGGCACCATACACCTTTTCATTGGTAATTAAAGGTACAATTAAAATCGCTGTTGGTTTCTTATCTCCAAGTAAGCCAGAGGTAATAGTGACATATTCATTAGGGATTTCAGTCCTAAAAACGGTATCCTGTTCAATAACCGATTGACCGACTAAGCCTTGCCCAAAGGCAAACTTGGCTTGTAAATATTTTTTCTTGTTGTAGGCATAACTAGACAGCATTTCAATATACCTGTCTTTTTCATTATCATCATTTACGGTATAAAATGCCGCCTGAATGGCATTTACTTTTTTAGTGAGGTAAACCGTAATTTCATCTCCAAGTGGAATTAATTCAGTATTGTTTCTTAAAATCTGTCCGACTTCGGCAATACCAGTCATAATCCAATTGCGTTCTTCCTCTTGAATGCTGGCATTTAAAAGGTTATCGCGCATACTCAACAATGCTTTTCCTAAGAAGTCATTGTCGCTTTCAACATCAAATTGCGTTTGGAAATTACCAGAACCAATTTTTTCAGCAAATTCTGCATTACGTTCAATGGTTCCTTTGTAAATGCTAAGTTCATCTAACACTTGTGCATTTCGTTTCAAGATTATCCTTGCAAAAAAAGCAGCAGAAACCCCTGTTAATATGGGAGAGAAGTCAAATAGCCAATACAATTCATTTCGCTTGTGCAGGGCAATAATTCCTGTAATGAACGGTTCTAATTTGTCACCATGAGATTCAAAAATCAACTCAATTATTGGTAAGGCAGAACCAACAATAAAGGCAATCACGAAAATGATTATGGTTTGACGGTCAGTTTGATTTCTAAATATTTTCATTCGAATATAATTCAATTATGAGCAATTATTAATTGGCAAAAAGCTCTGCTAATACTTCTGTTGCTTTGCTGATGACAAGCAAGTCGTCTTCTTTAAATTCATGAAAAGAAGCAATTTCAAAAACAGCAACAATTTGTCCTGATTTTTTTACTGGATATACCAGCAAAGAGGAAGGAGTAGCTTTTCCTAAACCTGATATTACCTGTATGTAGCCATCAGGCACCACATTGATATTGATGACATCCCCCGATTGGGCAACCTGCCCAATCAAACCCTCACCCAACTCATACTTTACCACTTGGCTTTCGGGTACGAAATAAGCATACCCAACTTCAAACTTTGCAAAGGTTTGTTTTTCTTCTTCAATAAGCGTATAAAAAGCCCCTTGAGAAGCATCAAAAGCTTTACAAAGTGACCATATAAATTTTTGGGCTTTGGATTTCACATCGCTACAATTTTTTAAATTTGCAGTGAGTTGCCCTATAAGTTCTACAGCATCCATCCTTTATTTTGTTAATTGTTGTAAAAACTTTACGATATCAGCAATATCTAATACTAAGTCGGGCTTCACTAATTTAAGTGCTCCTTCGGGCATTGTTTTAATGGTAGCTTCTTCAGGATTTTGAACTATGGTAAACGCGCCTCTTTGGTGGGCCTTCTGAAAACCTTCTGCACCATCCGTATTCGCACCTGAAAGCATAATAGCAATCATGTAATTTCGGTACACATAAGAAGCAGTGTCAAATGTTAAATCGATTGATGGCCTAGAGAACTTCACCATTTCTTCGGTCGATAAGGCACAAGTATTGCCAATTTCAACAAACATGTGGTAGTTTGATGGGGCTAAATAGGCTTTACCTGGCTTAATGGATTCTTTATCTTCGGGTTCTATTACCGGAATATTAGATTTAATATTCAAGGCTTCCACAAATCCGTGACGTATGTGTTTTAAACGATGCAGGCATAACAATACTGGCAGAGGGAAATTTTTAGGCAAACCTGCCAAAATATCCACTACAAGAGGAAAACTTCCTGCTGATCCTCCTATTACCACTGCTTTAAACTTCCTGTCCACTTTATCAATATTAATTTAAAATTATTCAACAATTTTTTTGTACACTTTTTCTTCTAGGCTTTCCACGTGGTAAGCTTTTGCTGATTTGCACCAAGAAATTGTTTCTTTTGAGCCTATGGCTAAATTTCCTCCCGTATAAATACAGGTTGAAAACATTGCCACCACCCTGTCTTGTAATTCTAAATTAAAATAAATCAACACATTACGACAAAGAATTAAATCAAATTTTGAAAACGGTGTTCCTTGCACCAAATCAAAAGTTCTAAAGTTGACATTTTTCAAAAGTCCAGCATCAAACCGTACTTTATCGCCATCTACTTTGTAGTAATCTTCTAATTTCCCTTTGCCTTCAAAACGTTGGTAATTGCTTTGGTTAACTTCCATGTTTCTTAAATAATAAACGCCATTTTTAGCGACCTCTATTACGTCTTCATTGATATCAGAAGCATGGATTATGGCTTTATCATACACCCCAAGTTCTTTCAATAAAATAGCCATGGAATACACTTCTTCTCCAGAAGAACAGGCGGCGTGCCATATTCTGATGTTGGTATTTTTAGCTAAATTTGGAATAACTTTGTCTTTAAGGTAACGCCAAAAAGAGGGATCTCTAAACATCTCTGTGGTGTTTACAGTTACCTCTTTGAGGAATTTTTCATAAAAAATTTTATCCGTCTTAATTTTAAGGAGTAACTCTTCTGTGGTATTGAAATTAAAAATTTCAAAAATTCGAATAATTCTTCTTTTAAAAGAAGAAATCGCATATTCACTAAAATCAAAACCGCGGGTCTCTTTTACTACACTTATTATACTTCTGAGGTCCTTTAAGTCAATGTCTGCAATCATAATTATTCAAATTGATAAATGATAAGATTAAATTTATTCTGTTTTTACAATAAATAGCGAAAGGGATTCCTTATTTAATCAAATTGTAATACAGGTAACATTTGTTGATGATTCTGTTTTACGCATAAAAAACAGATAAGTTTAAGATAATTTAAATTATATCTATCAAAAAATCTATCTTCTTGATTTTCAAAAACATTGAATGAAGGAGGTTAAAAAAAAACATATAACCATAATTTTATTACATGAAATTATAAGTCAAAACATCATTGACCAATAAAAATATTTCCACTTAAAAATTTAAGCTACAAGTATTGAAATTAAAATATTGGGTATCCAAACAAAGGCTAAAAGTACGAATTAAAACAATAGAGACAAGCATCACCAATCAAGAAACGCCCTGCTTTGGTGCAAAATACAGGGCGGTGAAATAGCCAACAATGGCACCCAACACGGGGCCAGCCAAATATAGCCACAACCCATTTACTTCACCTGAAATCAGCGCAGGCCCTAAAGACCTCGCAGGATTCATGGAAGCGCCACATATAGGACCTGCAAACATGGCTTCTAACAATACCACAAAACCGATGAGTAGCCCTGCCAAATTTTGGTATTTTTCTTCTTGAAAAGCCACCCTCACAATGACAAACATCAAAATAAAAGTAAGGATAGCTTCAAGAATAAATGATTGCACATGGGTACCGGTTGGTAAAGTAGCGCCTAAAAATTGTGATGTAGGAAACAAATAATGAAGTAAAACACTTGCCAAAATGGCTCCTACTATTTGGCAGGTAACATATCCTATCATGGTAATGGTATCTATTTTTTGTCCCAACCAAAGAGCGATACTTACTG
>JBIKPL010000041.1:0-12571 GCA_044357485.1 Cytophagales bacterium | reverse complement strand
AATAATTACCCCTTTAATATTTCCATTGATATAAAGATATGAACAATGCATACCATTTATTACGGTACCTGAAACGGGGATATTGTTTGCGCCAGGCACTTGCGCTATAGAATCAATAGTAATGCTACCGTTTAATGATGATTTTAAACCACTCCAATCTGGTTTCCCACCTTCACCCAACAATACGATTCTTTTTTTTATGGATACCGCAGCATAAGCAATAGTACTGGCATGTACAAATACCGTATCGCCCACTTCTGCGTTATCAATAGCGGTTTGTACTACGGTATACATGGCTGCTTGGCCGGGGGTATTTGAAACGGTTAGAATTTTGGCTTCACTTACATTAAATGCTAAAATGCTGAACAATGACGCAAAAACAAAGGATATTTTTTTCATAGTGGAGAATGGTAATTGATAAATTTTTGCAATATAAAGTAAATTATGGGTTTAATGGCTTGTAATTTAAATAAAGTTTGTATAAACAATTATTAGGGCTAATCCTTACAGATGCAAAACATGTACTAATATCGTATTATTCAAAATGACACCTTTCAGAGATTTATCCATTCATTTTTACATAAAAAAATCCCTACCCAAAATGAATCGAGTAGGGATTTTAATGACATGTATAAGATTAAAGCTTACGCTTGGTTTCTTTTTGTTCGAATGCTTCGATGGTATCACCTTCTTGGATATCATGGAAGTTTTTGAAGCTCAAACCACATTCGTAGTTGTTTTTTACTTCGCTCACATCTTCTTTGAAACGTTTCAATGCGTCGATATTACCAGTATGTACTACAATACCGTCACGTACTAACCTTACTTGGTCTTTACGTCTAACATGTCCAGAAGTAACATAACAACCTGCTACAGTACCCACTTTAGTGATTTTGAATACATCACGTACTTCAATAGTACCAATAATTACTTCTTCTACTTTAGGTTCAAGCATACCTTCCATGGCATCTTTTACTTCGTCAATAGCATCGTAAATGATAGAATAATGTCTGATCTCAATTTGTTCGTTTTCCGCTATTTTTCTAGCATTTGGAGAAGGACGAACTTGGAAACCGATGATAATCGCATCAGAAGCTGAAGCCAACAATACATCAGATTCAGAAATTTGACCTACCCCTTTGTGAATAATCGCAATGGCAATTTCTTGGGTAGATAATTTCAGTAATGAATCGGTTAATGCTTCCACAGAACCATCCACGTCACCTTTCACAATCAAGTTCAATTGTTTGAAGTTACCAATCGCCAAACGACGACCAATTTCATCCAGGGTAATGTGTTTCTTGGTTCTGATGTTTTGTTCACGTAATATTTGCTCACGTTTGGTAGCAATTTCACGCGCTGCACGGTCAGTTTCCATGACGCGGGTTCTGTCACCTGCTTGAGGAGCACCACTTAAACCAAGTACAAGTACAGGAGTTGAAGGGCCAGCCTCTTTTAGTTTTTTACCTTTATAATCCAACATGGCTTTCACTTTACCAAAGTGATGGCCTGCTAACAATACATCTCCAATGCGAAGTGTACCTGATTGAACCATGATTGTTGTAACGTGACCTCTACCTTTATCAAGTGTGGCTTCAATTACAGTACCAATTGCTGGTTTATTAGCATTTGCTTTTAATTCAAGAATTTCGGCTTCCAAAAGAATTTTTTCTAACAATTCAGGAATACCAATGCCTGATTTAGCAGAGATTTCTTCTGATTGGTATTTACCACCCCATTGTTCTACCAAAATGTTTTCAACAGAAAGGGCTTCTCTGATTTTATCAGGATTAGCACCAGGCTTGTCAATTTTGTTAATGGCAATGATAATTGGTACGCCAGCGTTTAAGGCGTGGTTAATGGCTTCACGTGTTTGAGGCATCACCCCATCATCTGCCGCCACCACAATAATAACAATATCGGTTAACTTAGCACCACGTGCACGCATGGCCGTAAAGGCTTCGTGACCAGGCGTATCTAAGAATGTAATTCTTTTGCCATTGGCTGTTTTTACATCGTAAGCCCCAATGTGTTGGGTAATTCCCCCAGCTTCAGAAGCCGTTACATTGGCACGACGAATATAATCCAATAAAGATGTTTTACCATGATCTACGTGACCCATGATGGTAACGATAGGCGCACGTTCAGTTAAAGATTCAGGAGCATCAACTTCTTCTTCATCTTCACTTTCCGCTTCTGCAGAAACAAATTCTACCAAGTAATTAAATTCATCTGCAATAATGGTAATGGCTTCCGCATCTAATCTTTGGTTGATAGATACGAACATCCCAAGTCCCATACAAGTAGAAATAACTTCATTTACCGAAACTTCCATCATAGAAGCAAGGTCACTTGCAGAAACGAATTCAGATACTTTTAATGTTTTGGCATCTTCAATATCTTGTAATGCTCTTTCATCTCTTGCGTCAGAAAAAGCAGAACGTTTGTCTCTTTTATATTTAGCCCTATTACTGAAAGCAGCTTTATTGCCACCACCACCTAATTTTGCTAAAGTAGATTTTAATTTTTCTTGGATTTCTTTAGAGCTAACTTCTTGTTTAGGCTCCATTTTAGAACCCCTTTCCCCTGCTTTTTTATTGGCAACTAAAGGCGTTTTAATGTTGGCAACCAATTTAGGGCCATTCGCAACGATAGGATTATTAGCATTTGCCGAAGGATTCGGAACATTTACTTTTAAACGTTTGCGTTTCTTTTTATTTTTTTCAGTAGCGTTGGCTACCAAAGGACCATTTGGTTTTTTTGATTTTTCGGTAGGTAATTCAATTTTACCTAAAACAGTTAAGCCTTTTAATTGATCAGCTTTGGCTTCAATTACTTCGTTTGAACCGTTATTAACGGTTGCTTCCGAAGTAGCGACAACTGGAGGCGTTTCATTAACAATAGCTTTATTTTCTATTGTTGGCGTTTTTGTTGCAACAACCTCTTCTGGTTTTTTTGCTGCCACTTTAGGAGATTGTTCTACTTTTGGTTTAACTACCTCTGGTGTTTTAACTACCGCTTTTTGTTCTATTTTTTGTGCCACTACCTTTTGTGCAACTTCAGGCGTTTTCACTTCTTCCGTTTTCGGCACTTCCACTTTCGATGTTTCTATTACTGGCGCAATAGCTTCAGGCTCTTTAGGGGCATCTGCCACTTTTTCTTCCGTAATTTTTGCTTCTACTTTGGGAGCTTCCACAATTACAGGAGCAATTGTTTCTACTGGCGCAGCAACAATTGGGCTTGATTTTTTTTGATTGAGGTCTATTTTGCCTAATACTTTAATCCCTTGAAGTTGAACTTTGGTTGTATATTCTTCCGTTTCAACTTCTTTTGTAGGAGCAACTTCTGGAGTAGCCACTTTAACACTGCCATCACCTAATGGATTTTTTTGAATTCCCGATGGTTTAGATGTCGCCTCTGTAATTACCGGAGGGATATCGTGGTGTTTTTTGCCGATTTTTAATTCGGAGGCTTCCTTTTTTTCCTGCTCAGAGGAGGCAAACTCTTTCTCCACCACGTTCATTTGATCCATGGTGATTTTTGTATTAGGGTTTACCTCTATCTTGTGGCCTTTGGTAGCAAGATAATCTGCAACGGTAGAGATTCCTACGTTGAGTTTTCTTGCCACTTGGCTTAAACGCATCATTTTTTCTTCTGACATTCTAGTCTTAAAATTTTATTGTCTTTGGTAATAGCGATTGTCAATAGCTCGACTAATCTAAATGTAAAATACCCTCCAAGACTTAAAGGGTACTTTATAATAGGTATGTATTAAGATTCGAATTCTTGCTTAAGAATATCGAAAATATAATCTATGGTTTCTGCTTCAAGTTCAGTACGACGAAGTAAATCTTCTTTGCCCACTGCAAGTACACTTTTTGCGGTGTCTAATCCAATTTTTCTGAATTCGTCCATTACCCAACCTTCAATTTCATCTTCAAATTCGTCTAAGCTAACATCTTCGTCTTCGGCATTTTCAAGTTCTCTGAATACATCGATTTCTAAGCCAACTAATTTGCTTGCCAATTTAATGTTTTGCCCTCCTTTACCGATGGCCAAAGATACTTGGTCTGGCTTAAGGTAAACTGATGCCCTACTTTTAGCAGAATCAATTTTACTACTTACTATTTTAGCAGGACTTAAGGCACGTTGAATATAAAGGTCAATATTGTCTGTATAGTTAATTACATCAATATTTTCGTTCATTAATTCTCTAACAATGGTGTGAATTCTTGCCCCTTTCATCCCTACACAAGCACCTACAGGATCTATTCTGTCATCGAAAGATTCTACGGCAACTTTTGCTCTTTCACCTGGTTCTCTTACTACTTTTTTAATGGCAATTAAACCATCAAAAACTTCAGGAACTTCTTGTTCAAACAAACGTTCTAAGAATACTGGTGAAGTTCTAGACAATACAATTCTTGGAGCACCGTTGTTTAAATCAACCCTATGGATTACTGCACGAACTGTTTCTCCTTTTTTGTACCTGTCTTTAGAAATTTGTTCACTTTTAGGAAGTACAAGCTCATTGCCTTCTCCATCGGTTAACAGTACTTCTTTGGACAATATTTGATATACTTCACCCGAAATAATTTCACCAACTAAGTCTTTGTATTTATGGAAAAGTTGGTCTTTTTCTAGGTCTTTTACTTTTTGAATCAGTGTTTGACGGGCTGTCATTACCATTCTTCTACCAAAATCTTCTAGCTTTACTTCTTCAGAAAGTTCTTCTCCTTCTTCAAAATCAGGTTCAATTTTGCGTGCATCAGGTAATGCAATATGTTTGTTCTCGTCGTAATCAAAACTATCTTCTGCAAAATCTAAAGATACGATTTCACGAAATCTCCAAATTTCAAGATCACCTTTATCCGTATTCACAATGATGTCAAAGTTTTCATCATTACCGAATTTTTTACGAATCATGGTTCTAAAAACATCCTCCATGATTTTCATCATCGTAGGGCGGTCGATATTTTTTTGTTTTGCAAACTCTGCAAACGACTCAACTAAATTTAAGTTATCCATTTTTTAATTAAATGATATAATAACAGTTGTAGATTTTATATTGTCAAATGGTATTGCTACCAAATTTGTCAAAACCTTTGATTTTATTTTCTTTTCGTCTAATACAGTAATAAACGTTGGTTCCACTGTCGTCAATTCTCCTGTATAGGTGATTGCATCTTTGGTGACCACTTTTATTTTGCGTCCAATATTTCTTGGATATTGACGCTGTAATAATAAAGGTTTGTCTAGTCCTGGTGAGGAAACTTCTAGAATGTAGGCATCCGCCATCAATTCAAGTTCTTCCATTTTATTGCCTAGTTTTCGACTCACACTTACGCATTGGTCAATCATTACCCCTTCATCTCCATCTAATGTTATTGCAATTTTAATAGACTTGTTATAAGTCCCTAAAGTGATATCTACGACAAACAATTCTGGTTGTGTGATAATTTCCTGCAATAACTTTTCTATCTCTTGTTTGATATCCACCTACTGATTTTTTTTCAAAAAAAGAGGGGCTTATTTGCCCCGCACGAAGTCTAACATCTAATTAACCGAATGCAAATTTAATATTTTTTTCAAACTTAGCAAATTATGGAATGCTATAATTGGCATTTTTCAATAAATAGTCTAAAATGTTTTTTTGTTGAGGATGAAAAAACGTCGTATTTAAGTTGATGAATTGGAATAATAAAGGAGTTGTTTTTGATACAAATCACCTTTATTGATTCCATTGCAGTACTAATTAGAGCTCATTCATGATATTGGGAATTGTAATGGCAAGATGAGAAGTGTCAAAAATACTTTTGCCATTTTTAATGATTAACACTTGTGGCGATTGGTGTTCAACTTCAAATGTTGAAGCAATGGCATTGGATATTTCTCTATGTGCAATTAAATCAAGGTAATAAGGTGTTATTTTTTCATCATTAGCATCATTCCAATTACGCTCCAAACGACCAAGTGCCGTTTCACTTATTGAACAACGGGTGCTATGTTTGAAAATTAAAACAGGTTTTTCGTTAGAAATGGCAATGATATTTGCTAGCGTTTGTGTGGTTTCGAGTATGTTCCAATGCATCATTTGAGTCGTAGGTAATTAATTTATGTGACTTAGGCTGTGACTTTTAAATTACAAACGCTGAAATAAGTGTAAACTTAAATCAGCGTCAGCATTATATAAATTCAGTTACCATAACTAAAGTAAATATTTATTTGTTCCAAATGTCAGCTTCTTTTTTATCGTATTTGGGTCTGGCGTCTTCTTTTTTATCGGCATCTGGTCGTTCAACATCCCCTTTACGTTTGTATTTTTTCAGCATACGTTTGCGGTATTTCTCTTTGGCGGTATAGGAGTTCTTGATTTTACCACCTCTATATACTGCACTTGGGTGTTGTCCCTTTCTTCTTCCTGTTACAATAATATCCCCTTCATAAGTAGCCGCTTCATGAGATTTGTCTCTCATGCGTTTGTTTCTGTTCAACACTGTTTTGACCAATATGTCGCCTTTGTAATTGGCCACTTTTTTGTTTTGATTTTTTCTGAAATCAGCTCTTTTTCCTAAGTAATTACCTCCAACAGTACCTTCATTAGTAGAGGTTTCTTTGGATTTTTCCTCTCTCATTTTGTCTCTTCTCGCTAAATAATTTCCGCCAACGGTACCCTCGTTTTTAGAAATTTCTTCTTGTTTCTCTTTGCGATTTTCATCTCTACTTTCTAAGGTACCACTTTTGATATTCCCTTCTGCATTAGCACTTGCTTTGCTTTTTTCGTTTCGGTTGTTGTTTTGTTCGTCCAAATCACGATTACCTTGGTAGTTACTCAATTCACGGCCTTTTTTTTGTCGCTCTTTGTTTCTGTCTTCTACTGTATTGATTTTGTTACCTGTATAATTGGCTTGATTGTTTGTTTGAGCGGGTTTTTGCTTTACTTTTTTGGTATAGTTTTCCTGATCTGTAGCGCTATTGTTTTGCGCAGCCACATGCAAACAAAGGAAGCTTAAACTAATTAGAATACAATTTTTTAAATATTTTACCACTATCATTGGTTTCAATTACTTGTTATTTAGATTTCTTTTTACCTCTGTAATAATTGGCATTCATGTGCTTGTCTTTTTTCTTTTGAACAATACCATTACCACTTTTTCGTACACTAGCACCTTCTGGAGCTACTTTACCATCGGCTCCTTTTTCGAGCGGTGTTCCTCTTGTATCACCACCTTCACCATTCCAATACGATGGACAAGCGATGGCGTGGTCTTTTTTACAAGAATATAGAGAAATTGTTAACAGAAATAATGTCAGCGTTAAAATATTGGTATACTTTTTCATTGTATAGATTTTAGCGTTAATATAAAATTAATGGATTAATGCACAATCAGAACTTAGACTTGGTTTGTGTTAATTACTGTAAAAGTATAAGTAAATAATAACAATTAAAATTCCAAAAGTGCAATTATTTTTTCTTTAATCCTTTCTTTAGGTAAAAAGCATGCTTCTAAAGTAGGAGAAAACGGAATTGCAGTCTCAAGCGAACCTTCTCTCATTACTGGAGCATCGAGAAAAGCAAAACAGTTTTCGCTAATACTGGCTGCAATTTCAGCACTTATACTTCCTATTAAGGTGTCTTCATTGACCACTAATGCTTTTCCTGTTTTCTTTACAGAATTATAGACGGTTTCTTTATCCCAAGGCAATAATGTTCGTAAATCAATCAATTCTATTCCAAGACCTGGCTGTTCTTTAATGATGTCTTGCACCCAATGCACACACATGCCGTAGGTAATAACGGTAAGGTTGTTTCCTTCGATCAGCGTTACCGCTTTCCCAATCGCAGTGGTGTAATAAGCCGATGGGATAGGGGCTGTGATGCTTCTGTATAATAGTTTATGCTCAAAATACATCACAGGATTAGGGTCTTCGATGGCGGCATTGAGTAAACCTTTGGCATCATGTGGATTGCTTGGGTAAACCACTTTTAAACCAGGGGTATGGAAAAACCATGCCTCGTTAGATTGCGAATGAAATGGTCCTGCAGCTGATCCTGCTCCTGTTGGCATTCTGATGACCACATCTGCATTTAAACCTGTTCTATAATGTACTTTAGCCAAGTTGTTGATAATCTGATTAAATGCCATGGTAACGAAATCTGCAAATTGCATTTCAACCACTGATTTTCCTCCTTTGATCGATAGACCTAAACCTGCACCCACAATGGCCGATTCGCAAAGCGGTGTGTTTCGAACCCTGTCTTTGCCAAATTTTTCAACGAAACCTTCTGTAACTTTAAAAACACCTCCATATTCGGCGATGTCTTGACCCATTAATACCAATTCTGGATAACGTTCCATGCTTTGCATTAATGCTTCTGAAATAGCATTGAGGTATCTTTTTTCATGTACTTCACTTAAACTTGGTTCTTTTACAACCTGAGTAAAAGGATAATACATGTCTTTGATTTCATTTGCAGCATTGGCTATCGGAAAGCTTTCTGCGTCGGCAAATTCCAAGGCTTGTTCAATTTCTTTTTTTATTTCTTTGTGGTAATCAGCTATGATTTTTTCATCGAGAATGTTTTCTTGAAGCAAATAGGTTTCAAAATTTTCAACGGGATCAAGTTTCGACCAAGTATCAAACATTTCTTGGGGTACATATTTGGTGCCTGAGGCTTCTTCATGCCCCCTCATTCTGAAGGTTATAGCTTCAATCAATACTGGCCGTGGATTTTTACGGATACTTTCTGCTAGGGATTTTATGGTAGTATATACTTCTAAAATATTATTGCCATCTATTTGAATGGCTTCGATGCCGTATCCTGGACCTTTATCAATAAATGATTTGCATTTAAACTGTTCATTGTTAGGGGTTGATAAGCCATAACCATTGTTTTCTACCAAAAAAATGACTGGCAATGACCATACTGCAGCGACGTTTAAGGCTTCATGAAAATCGCCTTCGCTTGCTCCTCCATCACCGCTGAAGGCCAGGGTTACTTTTTTGTTTCCCGCAATTTTGTCGGCCATGGCGATGCCATTTGCCACGGTTAACTGTGGGCCTAAATGAGAAATCATGCCAAATAGGTGGTGTTCTTTGCTTGCAAAATGAAAAGAACGGTCTCGTCCTTTGGTGTATCCAGCTAATTTTCCTTGAAATTGAGCAAATAGTCTATTTAAAGGGATGTTTCTAGAGGTGAAAACGCCTAGGTTTCTATGCATAGGCAGTATGTATTCTTCTTTGTTCAACGCTTCTGTAACCCCCACAGCAATGGCTTCTTGTCCAATCCCTGAAAACCATTTGGACACTTTATTTTGTCTCAAAAGCACCAACATTTTTTCTTCAATGAGTCTTGGTTTAAGCAATGCTCTATACAGTTGAAGTAAGGTATCTACAGAAAGTTGTGCTCTATCGTATTTAATCATGGTCTGAAATTTTATGCGAATCATTGTAAACAAATATTGGAGAGCTCGATGAATATAAAATGTTTAAAGGTCTCATTAGCTAGGCTTTGAGGTGTTTAAGCATTTAGAAAACATTCTTATGATATACTGTTATTTGTTTATTATTCACAAAGTAAGGATTTTAATAAAATTATACCATATTTTTGTCTTAGTTTTTAGTCCCAATAAACCCGGGATAAATGTTGACGGTTTAGTTTTAAGCTAACTATTTATTAAAACAGCATTTATTATTCCACATTCAAAACTTAACAATCAACATTACTACCATGATATCATACGAAAAATTTACTTTAAGAAATGGATTACAAGTGTTTGTTCATGAGGATCATAGTACTCCTATGGCTGTATTGAATGTTTTGTATAATGTAGGTTCTAGAGATGAAAGTTCTGATAAAACTGGCTTTGCTCATTTATTTGAGCATCTGATGTTTGGAGGCTCTATTAATATTGCTTCTTATGATGATGCTTTGCAAAAAGTGGGTGGAGAAAACAATGCTTTTACTTCTCCTGATATTACCAATTATTATTTGACTTTGCCTGCCAATAACTTAGAAACAGCCTTTTGGCTAGAATCTGATCGTATGTTAAGTTTAGCTTTCGATACTAAGTCATTAGAGGTTCAACGTAAGGTAGTTATCGAAGAGTTTAATCAGCGATACTTGAACCAGCCTTATGGTGATGTATGGTTAAAATTACGCCCTCTGGCTTATCAGGTGCATCCTTATGCTTGGGCAACTATTGGCAAGGAAGTGAGTCATATTGAAAATGCTACCATGGAGGATGTGAAAGCATTTTTTGCCAAATTTTATATTCCCAACAATGCCGTGATGGTGGTTGCCGGAAATGTTACTTTGGAGCAAGTGAAATCCCTTTCTGAAAAATGGTTTGAGCCAATTCCTGCCGGGGTTCCATATGTGAGAAATTTACCTGAAGAGCCCCAACAAACGGAACCACGAAGGTTAGAAATTACTTCAAAAGTGCCTGCAAACGCGATTTATAAAACATGGCACAGCAATTCAAAATTACATCCAGATCATGTAGCTTCCGATTTATTAAGTGACTTATTAGGACACGGAAAAGCATCTCGTTTGTACATCAAATTGGTGAAAGAAAACCCATTGTTTAGCAGCATTGGTGCGCATGTTTCTGGTAGTGTGGAAGCTGGTTTGTTTATTGTGGAGGGTAAATTAAATGAAGGAATTGGTTTTGAAGTGGCGGAGAATGCCATCAATGAGGTGATTAACGATTTGTTGAAAAATGGTATTGCAGAACAAGAATTGACTAAAGTAAAAAATCAGGCGGAATCTACTTTGGTGTTTTCTGAAGTTGAATTGTTAAACCGTGCGATGCAATTGGCCTTTGCAGCAAATTTGGGAAATGTTGATTTGGCCAATCAGGAATTAGAGAAAATACAAGCCGTTACTGTTGATCAGGTAAACCGTGTAGCCAGAGAAATTTTGGTAGCAACCAATTGTTCGACTTTGATTTATAAGGCAGAGCAATAAATTTTTTGTTTTAAATACAACTTTTTAAACGTTATCAGCATTCATATTTCTCATTTATTTGGAATAGTTTAAATTTCAACCTGACAAATTAGGTATAATTTGTCAGGTTAACTCGACAAATTATACCTAATTTGTTTGGTTGACTCGACAAATTTGGTTTAATTTGTCAGGTTAATAGGTTTTATGGAAAGTTTCAATAGGTATTTAATCAGTCAAATTACGCCTTGGTTATTTAAAGGCAAGGTAATTATTGTATTAGGAGCAAGGCAAGTGGGTAAAACTACTGTTTCTAAAACACTGACAAATTCGGTGGAGAATAGTTTGTATGTAAATTGTGAAAGGGCAGTTGTTCAGGAGCTACTTGCAGACCTGAATCCAGAAAAAATTAAAAGTTTTATTGGGAATGCTCCTTTGGTCGTTTTTGACGAAGCACAAAAAGTACCGCATATAGGTGCCTTGTTGAAATTATTGGTAGATACGTATCCAGAAATTCAGTGGATTGCTACAGGTTCTAGTAGTTTTGATTTGGCTAATCAAGTGAATGAGCCGCTTACAGATAGGAATGTTAAGTTTTTGATGTTTCCACTTTGGTTAGGAGAATTGGCGTCACTTGAGAATAGGTTAGTAACCCACGAGAAATTAGAAAGTATTTTAAGATTTGGGTTATATCCCGATATTTATTTAAGACCAGAAACAGAGAAAAGGGCTTTGCTAGAAGAGTTGGCAACGGATTATTTGTATAGAGATGTGCTTGAATTGCAATCGGTTAAAAATCCAACGGTATTGATGAATTTGTTAAAAGCCTTGGCTTTGCAATTAGGCAATGAGGTTTCATTAAGAGAATTGTCAAGCTTGTTGGGAGTCTCCATTGAAACAATTCAACGCTATTTAAACTTGCTAGAGCAATCTTTTGTAATATTCAAATTAGGACCCTTCAGTAGAAATATTCGTTCTGAATTGAATAAAACTCAAAAGTATTATTTTTACGATTTAGGGATTCGAAACAGTTTAATTAATAATTTCAACCCAATTACTTTACGTACTGACCAAGGGGCACTTTGGGAGAATTTTTGCATACTCGAAAGGATGAAAATGCATGCAGCCAAAGGCCTAAAGTTGCGTATGTATTTTTGGCGAACCTATGAACAAAATGAAATTGATTTGATTGAAGATTATGATGGTAAATTACATGCTATCGAATTGAAATGGAATTCAAAAACGAAAGTTAAAATGCCTAAAGTATTTGCTGAAGCTTACCCAGACAGTGATTTTACGGTGATACATCCAGGTAATTATTGGGAATATTTAGTGTAAACTTGATCGTTTATTCAACGCCACAAATTCAGGAATTGTATTCAAAATGGCTATTAAATCATTTGTCCTATTTAGGGTCTGAAAAATAGTTTATTTGTTATTTTTTAGAGATTTAAGCTATTGCTTTAACCGTTTAAATGCAAGTGTATTTTATTTCATTAAAGTGGTGCACTAGTTTGATTTAAATAGCATAGGTAAGCTATTCATTTCGTAGGGCGTTCCCTTCGGTCGCGTGATCGGCACTCGCTATTTTTCTTGTGGTCAAATCATATCGTATTAAAAGAT
>JBIKPL010000040.1:0-12603 GCA_044357485.1 Cytophagales bacterium | reverse complement strand
AGGATATAGTATTCCCAGTTATCAGCTTCAACTTGACGTTGTGTCAAGTGGCGTTGCAAATTCTTTTAATTCTCAAAATATATCAGAGGAAGATTTTAATAAATAAAAAATATCCTCACACCTGAGATCAGCGATTTGAGATGATTTGTAAAATAATATTAGGAAGTTATAGTCCCAGAAAAAGCAAGTATTGGGTTATAACAAAAATAAAAAAATCCAAAATGTGGAAAACCGTAAAATTGTTATTTTAAACATTAGTATTTTTGTTAAAATTATTTGAAATTTTAAGAAATTATTTGTAAGTAAATGCTAAATTTACCTTTTCTTGTTACCACTAAATTTAAGTTTAATGAAAAGAATCTCTTTTATCTCTAATTCAAGTATTCCGTATCATAAATTTGATTCAAAAATCAATTTGGATTTTTCTAGAAACAACCTACACAATTACTTTACTTAAAATAATAAATATGAATTTAATAGCTAATTCTGGTATTCAATATTTGACATTCCCAATCGAAATTGACACAAATGATAATTTTAAGATGTACTTTCACGAATGGTTTGATATGGAAGACAATCAATTAAAATTGGAAATAGCTCATTTCTTTTCAGCAGAAGATGTATGGGTAAAAAAAGCTGACTTATCGGAACTCGGTTATGCAATGAACGGAAAAGTTACCGAAAGCTGGGACAACATAAAGGATGATTTTATTACAGAAGGCAAAAAACCAATTCCAATTGATACAAATGCCCCTAAAGATTCGGGTTGTTTTCAAGTATCAATCAGCAGGGTAAACTGGGAAAAATTTGAAAACACTTGGTTGCCTTTACCATTTTTTTTACTTAACGGCAACAAGTCAGAATCTGGCCCAAATAACTGGTGTCGTTGCAAACTAATTCCAGTTGAGTCAACTGCAAAATCAAAAAAATACAATCTTTTATTAGCTTTCGACACAAGAAGTACATTTGAAAATAATGGATTTGAAGATGAAGATCTTAATGAAACACCAGTATTTACAAATGATTACGACTCATCCAAAGAGTATGCTTTATGTAATAATGAGTATAAATTAGTTGGCTATTGTTCGGAAGCATTTAACTGCGATTGGGTAGATAAATTTTTACTCAAACACTTTCACAATCTTGAAAATATAAATGATTTTCGAGGTCAAAAACCAAAATTAGATTATCTGGCTCAGTACATATATTTAATCAGATATATTCAACAACTGAATAATTTACCAAAAATCACTTTGTTTTCCAATAAAAATGTAGCTTACGGCAATGTCGACTTGGTAGTAGATATAGGTAATTCACGCACTTGTGCCGTATTATTTGACAATGGTGATTTTACAAAAACAAGCCCGTTAGAATTGCAGGATTTTACCGAACCAGTCTTAAATAACAAACTCAACAAATGCAATGAATCTTTTGATATGCGATTGGCTTTCCGCGAAGCTGATTTTGGAGGTAATTTCGGACTGGAAAATAGCCAGCAGTTCGTATTTCCAAGTATGATTCGTTTAGGCAAAGAAGCAAATCAACTAGTTCATAAGTCAGTCAATATGAATACTGGTGCGGAAAAAACAAGTACTTTTTCAAGCCCTAAACGTTTTTTATGGGATACTACACCTCAGAAACAGGAATGGGAATTTGTGCAGTTCAATGGCGAAAGAGCCAAACCAATCTACATTAAAGGTATATCGGAACAATTAAATTCAGATGGCACTTTAAATACTGAAGGCAATGGTGGTATTGTAATGCATTATTCTCGAAAAGCTTTAATGACTTTTGCTTTTCTAGAAATACTAGCACAAGCAAATATGCAAATCAATAGTTATGAGCAACGCAGTCATTGGGGTAATGAATCTCTTCCCCGAAAAATAGGTAGAATAATTGTCACCTGCCCTACTGCAATGTCACGTGTTGAGCAGATTGCCTTGCGTAAATGCGCAGAAGATGCAGCCATTATGCTTGAACGTTTCTTTAGTGATTCATATCATTCTGAAATTGATGAAAAGCAAGCTCGTGCAGAGATTAAAGTAATTCCTTCAGCTAAAAAGCTTTTGGCTTCAGATGCTCCAACAGAATGGATTTACGATGAAGCTACTGCTGCTCAGTTTGTCTTTCTATATGCAGAAATTCGTGAGAGATATCTGGGTAATGTAAAAGAATATTTTGATTTCTATGGAAAATTAAGGAAGGATTTGGGAGATTATAATAAAAAAACGCTCACAATTGGATCAATAGATATTGGTGCAGGAACAACAGATGTAATGATTGCTTCTTATAAATACGATGACACTGCAAAACAATGTAATTTAACACCAATTCCATTATTTTGGGAAAGTTTTTATAAGGCTGGCGATGATTTACTTAAAGAACTGATCCACCAACTTATTGTCGAAGGCAAATATTCGCCAATAGAAAAGAAAATGAAATCATTAAATATATTGCCTAACGTAATTATTGAGAAAAACAACGATTTTTTTGGAGGCAACACTGGAATGTCGTTTCGCAATAAGCAGTTGCGTGCTGATTTTAATTTACAAGTTTCTGTACCTATTGTTTCTTATTATCTTGAATTGATAAACCAAAATAATTTGGAGAGTAAAATCTTGACGTTCAGTGAAATTTTTGGCAATAATCTACCAACACAAAATGTACTGAATCATTTCAAACAACATTTTGATTTTGAATTAGAATCGCTACAATGGCAATTTGAAAGAAAAGTTATTTCAGCTATAATAGAAAAAACTTTTGATTCATTAATAGGCAAAATTTCGGCACTGTTTTCCTATTATGATTGCGACATTGTATTGCTTTCGGGGCGACCAACATCGCTTAAGCCGCTTACTGATTTGTTTTTGAAGTATTATGCAATATCCCCTAACCGTTTGAAATCGATGAACGACTATAGAGTTGGTCGTTGGTATCCCCAAGATAAACGCTATAAATTTATTGATGGGAATGGAAAATTCACAAACCCGAAATCAATTATCACGACGGGTGCGATGATAGGGTATCTTGCCGAAAATGGAGGTTTAAATGGCTTTTCGTTAAACCTGAAAGAGCTGAAAGAAAAATTACTTCCTAAAACTAATTTCTTTGGTAAACTCAATCAACAATTTGAATTTTATGAAACTATTATTTCTCCTGATAACAATAGAGCAACTATAGAAGTTTCCTCTTTGCCATTAAGAATTGGTGTTCGACAATTAGATATTGCCTCATACCCGTCTAGACCATTTTATACCTTTGATTTCAATGAATTTAAATTGGAAGACCGCATTATGGGAAGATTAGTGAACCCGAACGATAGAAATGCAGTTCAAACTGGAATTGACGACGAAAAGGCAAAGATTTTAAAGAGTATGCCTCTAAAAGTAACTATAGTTCGCGATATGAATCAAGACATAGAATTATTACGTCTTGAAGAAGTTTTAGATAAAGATGGGGATTCTAAAAACACAAATTTTTTCACTTTACAGGTTCAAAGTATGAGTGAAGTTGAAAATTTTTGGCTTGATTCCGGGATTTTTTCATTGAATATTAATACGGCACACAATTAAGTTTAAGAAGACAAAACAATGGAAAAAAAGATACAATCTCAACTCGAAATAATAAAAAAATCTAACATTTGGATTAATGATTCCTTGGACGGAGAAAAACAGAAAAATGCTTACCGAAATATGGTAGATTGCCGACGCAAGTTGAATAAAAAGAAGTTTGCCTTAGAAGGAAACCCAGCAGCAGCAATGTATGGTGAAAGTCAAGCAGGCAAATCATATCTAGTAAGCGCATTGTTATCAGAAGCAGGTAAGCCATTTATGATTCTTGATGGTTTAGGCAATGAATTTGACTTCAAAAATCAAATAAATCCAAGAGGCAATGAAATGGAATCAACTTCAGTTGTTACAAGATTTTCTACTAAGTATAAATGGATTAATCCAGATTATCCTGTAATAGCAAAGTTACTTTCACCAACGGATTTAATTTTGGTAATATGTGAAGCGTATTACAACAATTTAAAAGTTAATAAACCTTTAAGTTTCGAAGAACTTAAAGAAAAAATAAGCTCATTTGAAAGTGTTTATTCGAATAAACAGGACTGTCAAAACTTAATCATTGAAGATGATATTTTAGATATTGAAGATTATTTCAATAGCAATTTTTCAAAATTGGTTTATAATAACATAAAAGATGCTAACTTTTTCGAAAAAATATCTGTTTTAGTCGCTAAAATATCTCCTGATGAATGGAAAGATGTTTTTTCTTTATTTTGGAATTTTAATCCTCAATTAACAAAACTGTTTGATGATTTAATCAAACAGTACAAACAATTGAATTTTGCTGATACAATTTATCTTCCAATTGATGCTGTTTTGAGAAGTAAAGGAACCATACTTGATGTTAGTCGTTTGGATGAAATCTATGATTCCTTTAAAGGACAAGAGACAGAGTATTCTGCAAAATCTACTGTTTTTTATAAAGATAGAGATGGTAATGAGCAAATGACTGAATTTTCAAAACCCTATTTGTGTGCATTAACAGCAGAACTCATTTTTGTGTTACCTGACTCGATTAACAAAAATAAACCATTTCTTGCTCACACAGATTTATTGGATTTTCCAGGACTTCGACGAACTGAAAATACAAACGAAGATAAAATCACAGATCTTTCACTAACAACTTTATTACGAAGAGGAAGGGTTGATTATTTATTTAATAAATATTCAAGCTATGAGCGAATCAATACACTATTGTTTTGTCAAAAACATTCTCAATCAGGGCAGAGTGTTATGCCAGAAAAATTGAATAGTTGGATTGGAAATATGATTGGTAAAACTTCTGCTGAACGTGAAAACTTTAAATCACCTGTATCGCCATTGTTTGTAATTTCTACTTGGTTTAATAAAGATTTAGAATTTGATAATAATGATGATAAGCAAGGCAAGATTCAGTCTTTAAATGAAAGATGGAATCAACGGTTTTCAAAAACACTCGAAAAGGAAATTTTTAAAATAGATACATATCCTTGGCTAATCGACTGGACAAAATCCAATCCTAATTTCCAAAACATATTCCTTTTACGAGATTTTGATAAATCCTCCGAATTTAATAGTCAGATTTATAAAGGGTTTAACCAATATAATGAAGAAAAGGAAGAGATAGTCCCAGAAAGTTATTCTGCATTTAGAGAAGACTTAAAGAAATCCTTTATTGACTTCGATTTTGTAAAGCGCCATTTTGAAAATCCATCAGAATCTTGGGATAGAGCAGCAAGCATTAACGAAGATGGCACAAGATTGATTATCGACAAACTTACCATTGCCGCTAATAATATAAATTCGGCAAGACTGGAAAAAACACAAACGGAGCTAAATGAAATTTCTAAAACCATACTTGCAGAACTACTTAAACATTTCCACAGCAATGACAAAGACAAGGAATTGCAAAAGGCAAAATCAACAGCTGGAGATATTCAGTTCAAGTTAGATACTGCTTTTAGAGGGGATGGTATTAAACTTTATGGACAGTTGATGAAGGAATTGATGATTGACGAAGGTGCTGTACTTGAACTTTATCGTAAAAAAATTGATGATATTGAACACAGAGACGTAATCAATATGAACATTTACAGTACTTATAGACAAAGTGTACCAGTTGTTGAAAATGATACTGTTGCTGCCTATTTTGAACGTTTGTGTACCCATTATGAGAAGACTTCGGAAGAACAAAAAGAACATTTTAGCACTGAACTCGAATTAAAACAGATCGATTTAGAGGAGCTTATACATAGTAATTCCAATCTCATTAAAAACAATGCGCAACAGTTAGCTGAGGTATTACTTGAACATTGGATTGCCTATGTAGCTCTTAATAATAAAAATACAATCCAGCAAATTTTAGCATCAGAAGGATCGGCTGCACTTCAGGATATAACAGATCTCTTCCAAAAACTGTTTGAAAAATTAGGACTTGCCAAACTAATTGCTGAAAAAATAAGACGCTATATTGATGGTTATAATAAAACTGATTTTCCTTATGAAATTATTGCCGACATAAGTGCAGAACTTTTGAATAAATGTATTAATACGGTAGGTTTTGAGTATTTTGACGAATCTGAAATCAGCGATTTACGTCAAGCAAACGAGAATAATAATTTAGGATTAGTATTAGAACAACAAACTAATTCGAAAGAGAAATCAGTTGCCGAATTGTTTGAAAAAATAGAACATTGGACTGATATTATTCAATCCAATCCAGAAGAAATGAAATCGTTACCAAGTTATCACAATTATCTATCGTGGTACAATCGTTTAAAAATAGGCTTCGTGTCTGTTTGCGATATTCCAAATTACGATATAGTGGCTAATGAAAAATTAGGTAGCATTATCAAAGAATCTGAAACCATAAATTACTAAAAATTATGGCTACAGTAATAGGCAAGAAGCAATTGCTCAGCACCGATCTGAAATATTTCAAAGATATTCAAGGTATCGAGAAAAGAACCTTGTTTGAACGCTACTCTTATGCAGAACCCAGCATAATAAACAAGTACGTTGAAACTCAATATCAGTCTTTTTTGACACATCCTGTGCAAGACGGCAATTCAATCAAATTTTACTGTAAAAATTATAATGAAACGCCACAACTACTGTCGGAGTTGCAAGGTGATGATTTGACAAAATATACAATCATAAAAGATAAGACGCTTGCTCATTACAATTCCATAATACATACTCTTCGAGATTCAGGAAAAAATGAGGAAACGAAGTTTCTTGAATATGCGATAAAATATGTGGATAAGCGCTTTATCTATTGTTATGACGAAATAGTAGTTTTAGGGGTTTGGGGAATGCAATTACGTGATAATATAAGAGCCGATATTAGTGAGATATGCAAGAATTTAGCTGTAAAAACAAAGAAAGAACCTGAAATCTTACCACTATCCCCATTTACCATAACTTTCAATGCGGGCTCTAATGGAAATTTGAATGGAAACGATTTTGTTAATAAACAACCAAACGAATTGCTTTCAGACGGCGATATTCCAGAGGTTGAACCAGTTGAAGGTTATGAATTTGACTGTTGGGACGAAAATCCTGATGGATATGAGGTTACAGCCAACAAGAAATTTACAGCACAATATAAACCTAAATCAGTAGCTCCTCCAGTTGTTCCTCTTGTTGAAACTCCTGTTGAAACTCCTGTTGAAGTATTACTCTGGTACATACGTTTTTGGAATTGGTTAAAAACTTTGTTTGCAGGTAAAGGATGTTTAAAATGGTTGCTATGGTTACTGCTATTACTTCTTTTGCTATTATTATTTGGGTGGTTATTCAGAAATTGTAGTGGTCACCACTTAACCGGAGGTGCTGCTCTAAGCGATAATGATTCTACTTGGGTTAAGAAAGACCCTCGTGTTGGTGATGGAGGAGGAATCTATAATCCTCACGACCCATATTCACCTGAACCAACGCCACCAGCTTATGAAGATATATTACCTCCGCAGCAAGGTGTATTGCCTCCAATAGAAGATAATCCAGAGATAATACCCGGAAATCCAGCGATTATAGGAAACCGTTTAAATATCCTGATGGAAAATGAGGACAAATCTATTATGGACTTCGCCAAAGATTTTAAAGCAAAATATCCTGATGCGAAATATAAGGTGGTTTACTACGACAATGTAGTAAAACGAATGCAAATTGAAATTCCTTCTCAAGACCGTGAGCAATTGAAGCAGGAAATTCCTAGTAAATTCGCTCCTGTTTATAAACTCTTTGTTTTTGACGAAGCTTTATTAGAAGGAGCATATACCCCTAACGACCCTGCATTTAAAGACAATAATAAAAATTGGTATCTGCGGAAAATAAATGCACCTAAAGCTTGGGATTTAACTCGCGGCTCAGACAAAATCACCATAGCTATTGTTGATAATGGTTTCAATTTAAAACACCCTGAATTGAGAAGTAAAGTGGTGCAACCTTACAATGTATGGAAACATTCAGATGATATTTTTCCGCAGCAGATAGACCACGGAACACACGTTGCAGGAACAGCTTTAGCAATTGCTAACAATGAACAAGGTCTTTGTGGAATTGCACCTAACTGTAAATTTATGCCCATTCAGGTGGCTAATGAAAAGGGGATGATGACAACCACCTCTGTGTTGGATGGCATATTATACGCCCTATATCAAGGAGCTGATGTAATAAACGTTTCTTTAGGCGGTCAATTTAGTGGTCTTTCACAAATTCCCGAAAGTAAACAAAGGGATTTGATTCAAAATCATTTCAAAGAAGAAGAACGGTTATGGCGCGAAATAATGAGAATTGCAGCAAGTCATAATGCCACTCTAGTAGTAGCAGCAGGTAACGACAATGTATTAGCTGGTATAGAAGCATTACAACGTCCCGAACTATTCATCACTGTATCGGCAGTTGATAAAAACAGTCAAAGCATAAACAAAGCCAAATTTAGTAATTACGGGGCTTATTCTAAGATTTCTGCACCAGGTGTAGGCATATACAGTTCTGTTGGTTCTAATAGTTATCAAACAATGGATGGAACTAGTATGGCAGCTCCCATAGTTTCTGGAGCAGTTGCTTTAATGAAAAGCATTAAAAGTACACTTACTACCAAACAAATAATTTGCATTTTGCAAAACACAGGATTACCTACACAAGGTAAAATAGGCAAGCTCCTCCAGTTAGACAAAGCCTTGCAAATGGTGAGGTCAGGTAATGTGATTGATTGTACACCAAAACCTTCTACAGGCGATGTGCAAATACTTCTAAATTGGAATAATTACAATGATTTGGACTTGTATTGTACTGACCCGAAAGGTGAAGCTGTTTGGTTCAAAAACAAAAGTATTTCAAGTGGTGGGCAACTTGAAATAGATATGAATGTAGAGTATCCTGACAGTAAAAAGCCAATTGAAAATATATTTTGGCCCAATAACGGCGCTCCTAATGGCACCTACAACGTTTATCTTCGCTATTATAAAAAGCAAGAACCAAATATAAATAAAACACCCTATACCATTACTGTAAAATATGGTGGCAAAACAGAAAATTATAAAGGGAACATAACAAAAGAAGACAAAACTTTACATATATGTTCCTTTACAGTAGGGAATGGAAGTACGATTCAAAACCCTTCCAACAGACCGAATGCACCAGCCGGTAGCGAAAGAAGAAATTCTCTTTTGAAAAAGCGAGAAAGTTTACAGCAAGAATTAGATAGAATAGACAGGGAATTAAAAACTATTGGAAACAATAGTTAAAAAAAGTATAAATAAAATATTAAATAATTATGAATTTGAAACAATTAAAATTTTCATTAGCAGTTGTAATTAACATATTAACCGCCATTACATTTGGATATTATTGTTTTCTAGGTGAAAACTTCCGCACTATGGGTGATAAAGAAAAAAGTATCATTTCAGCTGCAGTTATAATCTTGTTATTGATTGGAACATCGCTTGGTGCAAAAAAATTAAAACAAACAAAACGTAATTGCAAAAAATGTTTAATATGGGAGATTGTTTTATTGTTTTTTTTCACAAGTATAACAGCTTATTCTACTTATTCATATTTTTCTCATTATTTTGTAGTTAGTGCGAAAGAAAGTATAATTAAAAGTAAACTTATTGGCAACATATCTGAGGTCGAGAAAATGTATCCTGATTATAAAGCTTATGTCGAAACAAGAGTTAATATTTACGAAAATAAGCTAAGCGCTGCAATACTCAATAAAAACGGTCAACAAAAAGAATTAAAGAAATTTGGGATGGATATAAACGGCACTGTTTCTCTTGAAATACAAAAAAATACCCAAATCGATAAAATAAATAAGATATTGCTTCCTAAAACCTTTAATAATATTAAAACTATTGACTCTACTTACTTCACAAAGGCAAAAGTCAGTATTAATAAATGGGAACCT
Organism: Cytophagales bacterium; assembly: GCA_044357485.1. Lineage (GTDB taxonomy): Bacteria > Bacteroidota > Bacteroidia > Cytophagales > UBA9547 > CALPQG02. The sequence continues at coordinate 2,643 of JBIKPL010000040.1, read as the reverse complement.
ATAAGCTTGGTTGATGTAATTAACAATATAGGAACAAACACAACAAGTAGCCTAAATAAACTTGTAATTTTTTCTAAAGAGAAAGCTCGCGGTGAAGAAGATTACCCAGATTTTATTCCAAGAACACCAACCCTGCATAATGTAAAAAATTACTTTACAACAATTGGAACTCCTTCACCATTTTCTATTGTTTTGGCAATAATTGGTTACGTGCTAATGCTTCTATCCTGGTATGTAACAAAACGTGACTCAAGATGCACAGGCGCATTAACAACAGCAGATTATGAAGTAGTTTTATAAATCAGAAAAATTAATTAATATAATGGACAAAAACGATATATTTAGCAACATAGATGATTTCTCGGCAGAGCAACTTTTTGAATTTATTAATCAGGGAATTGTAACTCTAGAGGATTTAAGACATACAGGTGATTTAGATGCCACAAAGAGAAATGCTATAACGACTTTACAAAAGAATCGAGAACAAGAAGAAGATAATGCCTGGAATAATGCTCAAGCACAAAACATTGTGTTAAGTTATTCGGAATATCTAGATAAGTACCCAAATGGTAAATATATTTTGGATGCGGAAAATAAAATATCTCAGTTAGAAGATGAAAATACTTGGAATAATGCTCAAATACAGAATACAATATTAAGTTATTCTGAGTACCTAAATACGTATCCAAATGGTAAATATACTCTGGAAGCGAAAAATAAAAAATCTCAGTTAGAAGAAGACAGTAACAAACTAATAAAAATATTAGAAAATCCTGCAACCTTTCCTGCAGATACTATAAGAAATTATTTGTCAGATGGGTTATTAACACCTGAACTTCTAATACAAAATGGCATTCCCAAAGAAGTAATTAACAAATTGATTAAAAATGATTCTGTATCAGATTTTAAACTAGGAGAAACCCCAAAGTCAATTCCTGATGGATTCACCGAAGTTTATTTTTGGGGGATTCGAGGTTCTGGCAAAACAACGGCTCTTTCGGCGGTTTTAAGCACTGCTAACAAAAAAGGCTTACTCGAGATAGCTCAGGGACCAGGTTATAATTATATGTTACAATTACAGAATCTTTTTGATGAACAGATTTCTATTTTACCAGCGGGTACACCATCAGATAAAACACAATATCTTCCATTTACCTTAAAAAAAAGGAATGAAAGAAACTCGCGTTCTGTTTCTCTAATTGAATTAAGTGGAGAGATTTTTCAATGTTTTCTTTATAAAAACGCAGGGAAACCTCTTCCTACTAAACAACACGAAGAAACTTTTAATACGTTGATTAACTATTTGAATGGAAAAAACCGTAAGATGCATTTCTTTTTTGTTGATTACGAAAAAGGTAATAATGCCGATCAGGATAGTTATAAACAATCCAACTATTTAAATTCGGCCGCTACTTTTTTTAACAATCCTACTTATAATATTTTTAGTAAAACAACTGATGCCATATATGTAGTAGTTACCAAAAGTGATTTAATACCTGAAGATAAAAACCTAAAAAAAGATCAAGTTCGTCACTATCTTAATGATGAAAATTATTTAGGTTTTGTTAATTCATTGAGAGATAAATGTGAAAAAAACAGTATAAATGGTGGCAGGATATTAGGGCTACCTTTCTCTTTAGGTAAAGTTTATTTTGAGGAAATTTGTGATTTTAATCCTGAAACAGCTGAAAATATTATTGATATTTTAATGCGTAGAATTGATCCAACAGGAAAGAGTATATTAGATGTATTTAATAAATAACTAGTAATGAATATATTAATTTACGCAACTAAAGATGGATTCCGGACATTATATACAACTAATGAAGAACTGGCCTATTTAATTGCAGCGGACAGGAGAAATGGAGCAAATAATGATAATTCATTAGGTCAATCTGTTTATTCTATTGCTTTTACAACAAATGATTCTGTGTTTACAAAGTATATGATTGTAAAAGATTCACAACGAAATAATGCTTTGGGATTTATAGCATTTTCTCTATTAATAAATAATAATAAAACATTAAAAGGAGAAGAAATTATAAATCTACTTGATGAGTTGTCAAAAAATTACACAGATAATTATATTAAAAATAATTATCTAAATCTAGGAGAAAAAACCCTCATTAAAGAGGAGTGGGATTTTGTAGGTAATATTTTGAACAAGTATAAAGAACAAGATAAAACTCAAAAAAACGAAGAACTTCATTCTGGAACAAAAGATGCCGCAATTGTATATTATAAAGATGAAGTTGATTTAAGGGAATACTTTGGTAAACCATTTCAAGAAGAATATAGTGACTATAGACAAGTTTTTTTTGTAAGTGAGGATTTTAAAGAAAATCCGAAAAACCCACTTACTGTTTTAACTAATTCTGGTTTAGAACTGAAAGACATTGATTTAAAAAATGAATACTACTACATAAAAAATTATGATCCTAGCAAACGTATAACAATCATTGCTGATGGCAAAGAACGCTCAGATAGGAAAAATAACAATTGCATTAGGTCAAAATGGAAAGTAGAAATAAAATATTCAAAAAATGAAAGATGTTTTGAGCCAATTTTTGCTGTAGGAACATTGTCTAATCCTGATTCTGAAATTTATAAGTATTTAGAATTAAACAAAAACAATAATCAAAT
>JBIKPL010000039.1:0-12645 GCA_044357485.1 Cytophagales bacterium | reverse complement strand
TTTACCTATTTGATCAGCTTTAAATTGTCCCGAAGCCAATCCGATAATGGTATCAATAGATTGGTCTAAACCTGCATAAAACTGCCCTTGTTTAAACAAAGGTTTCATCACCAAGGTTGTAATGCGTTTACAGATTCCCGCCGTTAAAATAGGCTCCATTCCGTAACCAGTAGCAATAAATGATTTATGTTCGGCTTTGGCCAATAAAATCACTACGCCATTGTCATTTTTTGCACCTCCAACACCCCATTTATGGCCAATTTCTGTGGCGACACTCATTGGATCTTCGCCCTCTAAAGAAGCAATGGTAACAATTACAATTTCGGTAGAGGTAGAATCGTAGTATTTTCTAAGCTTATGTTCGAGGTTTAGTTCCTCTTGAGGCGATAACATTTCACCCAAGTCATTTACTAAACGGGGAGGGTCAGATTGCTCCGGTATTTTTTGAGCAAAAACGGTTAAAGTCGTCAGCAGCAAGCAGGTGATCAGGGTCACCGGTATTTTAATTGTCTTTAAAAGAAATGTCATCACTTAATTCGTTCTGATCGTCAGATTGGTAAGGAAAATGTTGTTGTAATTGTTGTCCGGTTGCAATAATTCCTTCGGCTAAGCCCGCAGCAAAATGTTGATGGGTAAATTGACTTTTCATTTGGGTTTTAATTTCTTCCCAAAAATGTATCGGAACAGCTTTATTGATACCGGCATCACCAAGTATTGCAAACTTCTTGTCTTTTACTGCTAAATAAAACAGCACTCCATTACGAAGTGCTGTTTTATGCATGGCCAACAAGGCAAATACGGTGGCTGCCCTATCCATAACATCCCCTTTACAATGATTTTCGACATGTATCCTTATTTCTCCCGAAGTGTTTGATTCTGCTTGTTGAATAGCATTCAAAAGCAAGGCTTTGTCGGCGTCAGTAAAAAAACTTTTAAGCATGGTGGTTAAAATTGAATGTCAGGTGCTTTTTGTGAGGCTTCATCAGCTTTGAAATACCCTTTTTTCTCAAATCCAAACATGCCTGAATACATATTGTTTGGAAATTTACGAATATAGGCATTGTAATCTTGCACCGATTCGTTAAATCTCATTCTTTCTACCCCAATTTTATTCTCAATACTTACAATTTCAGCTTGCAATTCTAAGAAATTTTGATTGGATTTAAGGTCGGGATATTTTTCAACCACCACCATTAAGCGACCAAGGGCAGAACTTAAACCATCTTGTGCGGCTTGGAATTTTGCTAAACTTGCCTCATCTAGTTTATCAGGACTAATATTCACAGAGGTTGCTTTTGCTCTTGCATTGACAACAGCTTCTAAAGTACTTTTTTCAAAGTTTGCTGCGCCTTTTACGGTAGCTACTAAACTTTTTACTTTGTCGACCCTTAACTGGTAAACGTTTTGTACTTGGGCCCAAGAAGCATCCACTTTTTCTTGTTTTTCGACCATAGAATTGTAACCACAAGAACTTAAACTAGCGATTGAAAACACAACTAGTAAATTTAAGAATAACCTTTTCATTGATTAAGATTTAGTTTTAAGAGATAATATAGGATTAATATTGATTGGAAGCTTAGACCAAAACTTCTAATAAAGTTTTGAACATGACGTATTGTCCTTTGTAATTTTGTTCAACAGCAGCCATAAATGGCGCTTCATATTCATTTTCGTATTGAGCCACATCAGCCAAGTCATTCATAAACAATTGACAGGAATAAGTGGTTCCGCCATTGTCATGTTCATCTAACATGCGCATAATTTTATAATCGGCCACCAAGCCAGAGAGTAAAATAGGTGGTATTTGTACACTTTTCAACCAATTGAACCACTGCTCATGGATGACATTTTCGACATTAAAGGTGATGCTGTATAAAATCATTTTGTTGTATTCATAATTCAATGCCTGCAAGATAGCTAAGCTACAGTAGTTAAAAAAATTTAATCGGTATAAGTGTCCATATTTCAGGGTAAGTTGCCCTTAAACCAAAGTAGACGTCAGCATTACACAAGCATAAAAAAAGCCATGTAAATCAATACATGGCTTTTCTTTTGAGAGTATCAAATCATTACCTCGCAATTTGAACCCATTTTTTAATGGTTTTATTTGGACATGAAGGTCTCATCGTATAGTAATAAATACCATCACTGGCGCCACCACCATCCCATTTGTTATCATAATCGTCTGATTGAAATATTTGCGTACCCCATCTGTTGTATACCTCAATGGCTACCGTAGAATTTGGTGCTTTTCTGATTTCAAAGTAATCATTAATTTGGTCTAAATTGGGTGTAAAAATGTTTGGTTCATTCAAGTTCCAATCTACCGCTTTCACCAGATGGTCTGCACGCGATTTACAACCATTGCTATCGGTAGCTTCCACCGTATACATCGTGGTAAGTTTAGTAGGTTTCGCCCAAACCTTAACAACGGTATCGTTTAAACCATTGATATACACACTGTCTTCGTACCAAGCATAACGATACTTTGGTGCCGACTGTTTTGTAATGGCTGCTGTAAGTTCTATTGCAGTACCTAAACAAATAGAATCTAGTGCAGTCAAAGACAATTCAGCTTGAGGAAATACATCAATAAAGAAAGTATAAGGTTTTAGCAAACCACAAATTGAATCTTTGATTGACAAAATATAAGATTGTTTTTTATAGAGATTCACTGTCAAAACAGAATCAATTCCTATTACTCCAAGGCTATCGAATTTCGACCAGCTGTATTTATTACCTTTAAAATACAGAGGATGTACTTTATAATTAACCCCTTGACAAATGGTGTCATTCAAGTTTTGATCAATAATATCCCTGTTTATAACTGTTATGACATTGGAGCCAGTAGAACAGCCATTGATATTGGTAGCAGTAACTGAATATAATCCGGAAGCAGTAGCAGAGATGGCTAAAGTATCAGAATTTGGAATTGAAATAATGCCATTGTACCATGCAAAAGAAACATTGGCTGCCACAGAATCTAATGACAAGGCTTTTAACAGTACAGAACCGCCTGCGCATAACTCAACAGAATCAGGACCAGTAATTAATATATCATAAGGTTGTATTCTAAACCTGATGCTTACTTGTACCGAATCATCACCACAAAAGCCTGACACTTTCCATTTCAACAAGTTAGTAGTTTCGTTTACATCACTGATGGTATTGCCAGCAATAGTGCCTGTTCCTGCAATTTTTGACCAAACCCCTGTGCCGTTTGTTGCAACACCATTTAAAGAAGTAGAAGGACTATTGCCTACGATACATAAGTTTTGATCACTGGCGGATGCTTTTGGTTTTTCATTGAAAAATAAATTAACGGTGTCGGTAGAAATTCCGCAAGGAGAAATGGCAATAGTCCATTGTAAGGTATAGGCTTTTCCTGCTTTCCCTGTGAACGTTCCTTTTGGATTAGAATCGTCTGAGAGCATGGTTTTAGAGATGCCAACCGTATCCCCTTTGAGTACTGACCAAGAACCGCTGCCTCTTACAGGCACATTGGCATCTAGCGTTAAGGTTGTTAAACCACATGTAGCAGGACCAACCTGTGCATTTCCTGCCTCAGAAGACGTTGGGTTTACATTAAACTTCACCGTTAAAGTATCAACAGTGGTTTTACAAGGTGTATTCGTGATGGTCCATGTAACCTGATAGGTAGAATCTTCCAAGCCATTGAAGTCAGTCACTACTGCATTTTTATCAATCAACACACCATCTGTTCCTTTAATAATATCCCAAACACCAGTCCCTGTCGTTGGGGTATTGGCAGATAATTGAACACCTGTTTTGCCACAAGTGGCGATGCCCGTTTGGTCTGGACCTGCATTAGCAGGATCAGTTTGAGCATGAAAAGTAACGACTACATTATCAACCGCACTGGTACATGGCGCATTCGCAATGGTCCAAGCCAAAGTGTAAGTAGAATCCGACATCCCGGTAAATGACGTGCTTGTGTTTTTATTGTTCGCAATTGTACCACCTGTACCGCTAACGACTGACCAAGTACCCTTTCCAATAGCAGGTGTATTTCCAATGAGGGTAACACTTGTTTTACCACAAGTTTCTGCCCCGATTGAATCGGCACCAGCATTTGCAGCAGAAGGGATTTGATTTAATTTAATCACCAAATCATCTGTTGCAGCAGTACAAGGACTGTTCGTAATTGACCATCGTAAAGTATAGGTTGAATCTGCTAAGCCATCAAATGTTGTACTGCTCGCATTTACATCACCCACGGCACCACCAATTCCTGCAACAATAGACCATTTACCTATTCCGATGAGCGGCGTGTTTGCCTTTAAGGCAATGCTTGTTTTACCACAAGTTTCAGCACCAGTAGAATCAGCACCGGCAACTGCAGGGCTAGGATTTTGGTTGAATTTCACCAACATTGAATCTACGGCATCATTACAAGGTGCATTGCTTATTGTCCAGTAAAGCGTATAAGTCACCCCTGCTAAGCCTGTAATTTTTGTTTTAGGGTCTTTATTGTCTACCAAAGTAGCGCCAGCAATGTTACTATCAGACGCTTTTGTTATTGTCCAAACTCCCGTTCCCACTACAGGCACATTTCCATCTAAAGTAGCGGTAGTTAAACCACAAGTCTTGGAATCTATTTGGTCTACACCGGCATCGGCAGTACTCGGATTTTGATTTAACTTAACTTGGGCAGTATCTGTAGAGGCAGCACAAGGGGCATTACTTACGGTCCAACGCACCGTGTATAATTTGCCAGGCGTTCCAGAAAAACTAGTATTAAATAAAGAAGCATCCGCAAAAGAACCACCAGCACTGTTGCCATCAATAGTCCAAAGACCAGCACCATGTCCTTGCGCAACTTTTCCGGCAGAAAGATTGATGGAAGACAGCCCACAAGTAGGATTGCCAATTTGGTTTAACCCTGCATCAGCAGTGGTGGGTAATAATTTCACCACTATCGTTATCGAACCAGTTGGAACAATAGAAGAACAACCTCCCTCAGGAGTTGGGTTTAATTTTACAGTATAAGTGGTGGTAGTGCTTGGGGTAGGCACGGTTACCTTCAAATATTTTGAATCAAGACGAACAATACCTTCAATACTGTCTATTCCGTTAATAGACCAAAACAATTGTGCACCAGACTCCACAAAATCTAAAGAGTCTTGGGGAGTGAATTTTACTGTTAACGTAATGACACCGCCTTTATCTTCACAAATTAGTATATCAGAAGCGTTTACCTTTAAAGAGTCTACACAAGAGTTTACCCTATTGATGTCTTTCACTTTGGAATTATCTGGAGAAGCAATCGCCATGGAACAAACGAGGGATAAAGCGAAGCTCACAACCAATAAAATTTTTTTCATAACCGGTGATTTATTTTAGGGTATCGTGTATTAATGTTCTATAATTCGTTCCTAAGTTCAATTTAATCTTAGTAAATTTCAAATTTAGAAAAACATTTCTAAATATAAAACTAAGTTAACAATTATCTTTCAGTTTAATAGCTGATATTTTGATAGCTGAGGACTCAAATTTAAAGGTAATGATCGAAGAATTTAGCGGCAAAAAAGGCAGCACAAGCGGCCAATCCACCAATGGCGGCAATTTTAAAGGCACCATTCCAAGGGTTTTGTCCTAAGGCTTTGCTTTTTAGGAAACCGAAAATAAACAAACTCATCAGCGTAATAATTGAAGAATACACCAAACCATTGATCACATTTTCGGCAAATACATAAGGCGCTAAAGGGATTAAGCCCCCCACCACATACGATATCCCAATGGTTAAAGCGCTATTTCTTGCCCTATTGATATTTGGTTTTTCAAGACCTAATTCAAAACGCATCATAAAATCAACCCATTTATGTTTGTTTTTTGAAAGTTCTTCTACAATAAGTTCCTGACTTGCTTTACTCAAGCCATATTCTTCAAAGACTTCCCTCACTTCTTCTTTTTCTTTTTCGGGGAAATGGTCTACTTCGTAATATTCTCTTTTAAGTTCCGAATCATAATGTTCTATCTCCGTTTTACCTGCAAGGTAACCACCCAAGCCCATGGCAATGGAACCGGCTATCACTTCGGCAATACCAGCAGTAACAACAATGGAGGTTTCGGTTACTGCACCACTTAAGCCTGCGGCAAGTGCAAAAGGTACTGTTAAACCATCGGACATGCCAATTACAATATCTCTAACCAGCTCAGAACCGTTAAAATGATTTTCTTCATGCATACCTTTACTTTTTATAAAATTTCAGTAATCTAGGAATAATTCTTTTAAACAAAAGCCAAATTTAGTAGAATTGCTTTAATTAAACAGCATTTACCATTTTCAATAAAATATTCCTAAAATGAAGTTCTCCAACAATTCAAAAAAAATATTTATACACTATAAAGTAAAATATCCATGAGCACACTTGCTGGAGTGTACACATGGATATTGCTGCTAAAAAACCAATCCTTTTTTATATTATTTTAAAGGATTGTTAAACTGAAAAACATAAGGATTAAAGGATTGATATTGAAAGGGTACATTGTTCAGGTGACTAGGATTCAACCAGTTTCCTAACCTAAAATCATACAAATCACCATTTTGAGTCATCAACCCCACTTCTGGTAACATTTCCATGCCTCTAAATCCTAAAGGGAATATACTTGGCGCATTTTCATCCTCTTCAAATGAATTTGTTTGGGTATTGTAAATTCTTTTACTTCCCCATGCATCATAATTATTTTGTGCTACAATGGTACCATCTTCACGCAAAACCAACAATGGGGAGCCTTGATAATCATTAACCACATGAAAAAGATCTTCCGCGACATTGTCATTCACATAAACCGCTGCAATCCCTACTGGAGTTTGGATATAATGCAAGTTTTGGGTATTGTGCACCGTCGTATTTTTCACAAAAGAATGCGCATAATATCGTGTGTAATTAAGGTTACTATTGTTTACATTAACATAAGCCATTTTGCTTGGGTGGTGCATGGCATCATAATGAAAGTTAAAATGATGTTGTAGGGCAGCAATAGTATTTACTTTTCCCAAAGCATCATAGGTAATACTTTGACTATTAAACTTATACAAATCAATCGAACTTGAAATTTTAGACACCGCAAATGGTTTTCTTTGATAAAAGTAAGCCCCAATATCTGATTTGGAAATAATCGTTCCGTTGGCGGCATAGCGTAATGCTACTGTAGGATTTGTAATAGGCAAATCAAAATATATGTTAGACAACTGCTGCAACTCATCATAGTCAAAGTTTTCAGCGCGCCCATCCCTATTGCGATACATAAGCAAATTTGTATTGGGGTCAAACCTATAATGAGCACTACACAAAATGGCATCTTCACTTGTAACCACTGTATGTTCTAAACCGCCATACGCATTGTAGGCATGGTGGAGTTGTCCCCCTTTTTTACCAAAGCTATACGCACTTATTTGCCCTGAAGCGGTAGTTTCATTTAATTCCCAAATGACATCTTTGGTATCATTCCGTACAATCTTCACAATATTCCCCAATGCATCGTAAACCTTTTCCGTGGCAAAACCGGTGGGGTAAGTATGTGTGGTTTCTTTCCCTTCGAAGTCATAATCGAAAGTGGTCGTAAAAGATTCGGCATTGTTTGACTCTACCAAAGTGGCTATTTTCCCCCATTGGTTATAACCATACAATGTGGAAGCTCCGGTGGAACTTATTGCACTTATAACTTGATTGGTACTTCCGCCACTTGTTCCATAAATATAATCGATGCGTTCATCACCTACGGTTTTATACGACAATCTATCTGCTACATCATAAGCGAATTGACTTGTATATTCGGGATCAGTTTGTGACAAAAGTCTGCCATAACTATCATATTTATAGGAAATTAAACCAGTAACAGGGTCAGTGTATTGTGTTTTACGACCGTAGGAATCATAAGTAAATGAAGTCGTAAAATCTTCGGCATTTACTTCTTTAAGGGTTAAAAAATTAGTGTATTTGTAGCGCACGTTTTTAGCGCCATTTTCAGCATAAGCCATGATTTTACCCATGGCATTTTGTGTTTGTTGATGTATTAATCCGCTCGGATCAGTGATGGTCATCACCCTTGCATTATAGGCAATTTTAGTGGCATTAAGGCCTTCCATTTTTTGAATAGTATGCAGTCTGTTAAACTGATCATAGCCATAGCTTGTATATTGGGGAATAGTTCCTTCGGAATCATCATAAGGAAATGACTCTTTTTCTAAAGCACCATTGGGGAAATATGACTTAGTTTTCACAATATTTCTTGATCCCAATTTAGAGAACCCTTCCGTAACCGTTTTGATTTCTCTACCCAAGGCATCAAAATAAATAATTAGGCTTGGGCGAAAATCTGTTACAATTGTTTTTTTATACAAGGCGCCAGGCATATTGGTTTCCCATTCAAGACTATAGGTACACAAAACAGCCGACAATACTTGTTTGGTAGAAGTTAGGTTTCCAAAATCATCATACGCATACTTCACCTGTTGTCCGTCAAGGTCATTAAAAGTCAACACATTCCCTTCCTCATCGTAAGTCTTGGTCGTAACTTGATTCAAGGCATTGCTATGTTTTGTGACAAATCTTCCCGTTTCCTCATAAATTACTTGCGTTGTTTTGGGCAATACCTCTGCAGCGGAGGTGACCACAATTTGTGCATTCCCAAACTGATCTCTTTGGCGATAATGTGTAGTTATGGCCTGTGGGAGCGCATAAAAATCTGTTTTGGTAACTACATTCCCTTTCTCATCATACGTATAATGCGTGGTAAACTGTGTACTATTTTGCTCATCCGTTTTATAAAAAATATTGGTTGTCACATTATGTATTAATGGGCGGCTAAGCAAGTCTTGTGTTATCAAATCATACTTTATAGTTTTGAGGTACACTTCATTTCCGGCAACCGTAGCATCATAAGTAATGTCTTCAATAAAAATAACATTTCCGTTCGCATCATAGGTTTTGGTAAGTTCATTTCGTGTTTCAAGAAGGTAATCTTTTATCGAAACACTGATTTCATTTAAGTTACCGAAATGAGTACCATAAGTAAATTTTCTTGCATAAAGGGTATCTGAAATTTTAAATAAACCATCATCGGTATATAAACCCACCCTTTTTAGGTACGATTGAAAATGATCAACCTCAAATTCCTTGATAATTTTTTGTTTATTTAAATGACTAATTTGTTCAATGGCATTAAAGCCTAGGGGTATATTTTTCTCCAGATGGTAACGCAATCCAGTAAAATGAAAGCTCCTTTTGTCGCCTTGTGGTAAGGTCAATTCGCGCACGACTACCCAATTTGAAGTCGATAAAGCATGGCTTTTCGCTAACAAACTATCCGTATCAGATGGCGAATAAAGCCCTGCATTACTTAAGCGATCATAGCTAAAAGTAGTAACTTGATTATAGCCATCAATAATTTTATGGATGCATGTCGGCAATGGTTGTGCATTAAGGGAATCTAATGCATTTTCAAGAGGATTAACCCAATCAAATTTTGTGGTATTGTACGCACTTCTATTTTTCCCAGACATTTTAATTTCTGTCAAATAACTTACCATGTCGATATAAGAATATATCAATTCGTATTTTCGAACTTGTATATTATGCACCACATGGATAATAGAAGTTAAGATTCTTTTTTGGGTAAGAATTCCCTCAGGATGTAAAGTCGACTTGGCTTCATTTTTAAAATCATAATAAAATTGAATTTGAGCAAAAGGTTTATCTCCTGCAACATTACCGGTATAAGCGATGGATTTTAGCCAACTTTCGCCATGGTCTTGGTTGTATTCATATACCATATAATTACCATTAGCATCGGAAACCCTATTTAATTTCCATGAGACGACACTTTTTTTTGAACTATCAGCCCATATCCTAGCGTCATCTGTAGTACCGTATTCTACTATTTTCCCTTCGTCGGTAAACATAATAAAGCCCAAACCATTAGCCGGTATTTCAATTGTAGCGGCTTTCATTTCCAAACGATACCGTGAACCAGGCATGCCATAATCACCATTGGTATTGATAAGTCGTTGTCCATCCAAAGTGAAATACGCTCCTTTGCTGTGCAATCCTGAAGTATCCTCATTCCATGCATTCGTATCAACATTCAATACAATAGATGACAAACCATCTATTTTCCATTTTTCACCCATGATGTCATTGTCAAGCTGTTGGCTATGATACACCAAACTTAAATGTGGGGCTATTGCAGCAGTACCACTCACAAAATGTAAAGGAATTACATATTTCGCTGCTCCCATATCATCCACCATGGCATGCCCTACCATTGTTCCTACTGCAGCGGAGGTACTAAAGGGTTGCGTACTTATAATCCCCTGCTCATCAATCTTATTATAAGTAGCAACAGCAACGATATTGGGATTGGTTGCAATTTTATAATTGCCTAAAGTGGATTTTGCATAAAAACTTGAATCTAACTTAACATTGTCCCTCGCCTCGTACGTGCTAGGAATTTGAGGTGTCAATAGAATTAATTCTGTTTGTGCCCACGAGAACCCAAAGGGGAACAAGATCAACAACAGGTTTGAAATGTATTTTAAAAACGGCATTTACGGTACATTAAAGATAGAAAAAGATAAAATACTTTATTGTTTTACGGCTTTCCAAACAATGTTTTTGTCATGGTAATTGATTTGAATAAGGTAAGTACCTGTCGGTTGATTTACCATGTCATATTCGCCCTGACCATCTTTAATAAAGCTTTCTCCAATGGCATTGCCTCGGCTATCCATTACCTTTATAACACCCGAAATACTGGTGGTAATGCTGGAATCTTGAATCAGCACCTTAAAACTATTTTGCACCGGGTTGGGATACATTTGTACCGACGCTGAGCCAATTTGGTCTTTGAATACTTCCGAAACTGACGCTTGTTCTTGCGCCATTCGTTCTGTGGAAAACACAATTTGTCTGCCGGTTCGATTGCCTCTGGCGTCGTAAGTAAATTGAACATAGGAACTTTGTGCGATAGCATTTACAGTTACCAATAGCACTGCAATGGCAGAAGATAAAATAAGTTTAAACATGACTATAAAATTAAAAATGATTATCGTTTGGTAGAGGCCAAGGTTTTAATTTGACTTTGTAAAGATTCTAATTGTTGTTGTTGTTGTAAAACATATAAGGTTAATTCTTCAATTTTTTTAAGATAAGTAACGTTTATTTCCCCAAGATTTACCCCACTACGCTTTACTTCTTCACTCGTGGGCACCTCAGGCAAATGCTTGTAGCTACCAATGTATTCTTTTAGCGCTTTTAAGGGCATAAGTTTGTAGTTATCTTCAAATACATAATCACACCAATTCGAACTTGGGTTAACACATATTTCGGTAGTGGCAATTTTCCCTACTATTCTCAGGTTACCGTTCATGTCGAGTTGAGCCTTATCGGTATTGTTAAACGTCACATTTCCAATACTCAGACTTCCCAAAACACTTAAATCGCTTTGTATTTGTGTGCCATCTTCAAAATCTCCTTGATAATTAATCAATAAGACATCTTTATTTGCTGCATTCTCATGAAATAAGGCTCTTTGTCCAGGTTTGCTTCCTTGAAAAGAGCCATCATTGGTTCCTAAAACAAAACTCGGACCGGTCATTTTAATGTTACCAGCTACTTCCAGTTTGGTGTCGGGACTAGCGGTTCCGATACCGACATTGCCAGCACCAGTTAATGTAAACACACTTGCGGTAGTCTGCCCATTGTCTTGTTGGTTATAAAACATCAAACCATTTAGAGAAGGCAAATTTTGTATTCCCCAGAAACCACTGCTTGAAGATTTAAATAAACGCAGATAATCACCTGCAAAAGCTTGAATATTGAGTTTTGCCCCGTATGTATTTTGACCTGTTAAGCCAATACCGACATTCCCTTGGGAAAAATTATGTTGATAGGCAAAAAATGACAATCGATCATCATATTCAAACTCTCCCATTCGTACATAATTACCATCACCAAACCTGAGTAGACAATTGTTTCGATCTGCAGAGGAGGTCGATAAGCCAATTTTTAGGCCACCATATACATGAAAAGGATATTCAGGATTGTTAATATTTACACCCAAATTGTTGTTGGCGGAAGTACCAACAAGCCCATTGGGCGTATAAAGTGTTTGTGTCTTTGCCGTAAAAAAACAAACAGCAAGCGCGACACAGGCAAAAGTTGATTTTTTAAAAATAAACATTGAAATAAAATATTAGGATAAAAGATGCCTTTAATGATTCACAAAACTATTGACAATATTTTGCAAATCAAAATAAAAATAAATAAAAATAAGATTATGAAAGAATAAGCGCTTGCATATCCTTATTAATTATGATTTTAATCACATTTATATCCTATTTTTTCAACTAATTATTCCCTACATAGGAGCTGCTGAAAACAGTTTATTTGTTGATTTTTAGAAATTTAATCTTTTGCTTTAACCGTTTAAATGCAAGGGTATTTGATTTTATTTCATTAAAATGGTGCACTAGTTTGATTTAAATAGCATAGATAAGCTTCATTTCGTAGGGCGTTCCCTTCGGTCGCGTGATCGGCACTCGTCCCGATTTTTTCGGGAAGCTCAAACTAAGCCTCTCCCGCTAACGCAAAGCGAATTAGCCAATCATTTCACTTAAAT
>JBIKPL010000038.1:0-12675 GCA_044357485.1 Cytophagales bacterium | reverse complement strand
ATACGGTTACTGATTACGTTTACCTAAAAAACTTACACCAATACTTTTACCAATTTGGCATTATCAATGGCTATTTGTTTAACTACATCTATGTCTCCCCCAAGATCATCATAGGCCAAGGTAACAGCCATTCTTCTAAAAGGTCTTGTGCTTGGTTTTCCAAAAATACGGATATCTGTTTGTGGCTTTTGTATTGCCTCCGCTATTCCTTCATATCGAGGATGTAAGCCTTCTTTGTCTGCCAACACTACGGCGCTGGCTCCAATTTTCAATAAAGTAATGTCAGGAATAGGCAATCCTAAAACAGCCCTTGCGTGAAGTTCAAACTCTGAAAAATTTTGAGTGCCGGCGAGGGTAACCATTCCGGTATCGTGTGGGCGAGGAGATAGTTCACTAAAATACACCCCATCATCGGCCAAAAAAAACTCTACTCCCCAAATCCCAGCACCAGTTAAGGCGGCCGTAACTTGTTGCGCTATGTGTTGGGCTTCTCGTAAATGTGCTTCGGAAATCAATGCAGGTTGCCAACTTTCTTGGTAATCACCTCGCTCTTGCCTATGCCCTATAGGAGCACAAAAAAGTGTAGGACCATTAGCTTGCGTAACTGTCAATAAAGTGATTTCGGCTTTAAAATGTACAAAAGCTTCTACAATCACTTCCACAATGTCGCCGCGTTTACCTGCTTGTGCATAAAGCCAAGCCTTTTCAATGTCTTCTGTTGTTTTAATGGTCGATTGGCCTTTCCCGCTAGAACTCATCAAAGGTTTAACCACGCAAGGCATTCCAATAACTGCTACCGCGGCTGCCAAGGTTTCAAAAGAAGTGGCATAACGGTACTTTGCGGTTTTTAATCCTAAAGTAATGGCCGCCAAATCGCGTATGGCTTTTCTGTTCATCGTAAAATTGGCTGCCCTAGCCGAAGGCACTACCTGAATACCTTGTTGTTCGTAGTCATAAAATCGTTCGGTACGAATGGCTTCAATTTCAGGTACTATTACATCGGGTTGGTGTTTGGCAACGATGGCATCTAGCGCGTTTCCGTCTAACATATTAATCACTTCTCTTTCGTCGGCCACTTGTTGGGCAGGGGCATTGTCGTACGCATCAACCGCAATTACATAAGCCCCTAATCTTTTTACGGCAATTACAAATTCTTTACCCAATTCACCACTTCCCAGTAGCATTATTTTCTTAGTCATAGCCTTTTAACAATTAGAGACAAAATGCATTTTCACAAATATAAAGATTAATGAAAATAAATAAGTAGCAAAGCTGTCCACGATTTAAAACATCAAATATATTTTTTCAAAACTCTTTGTATTAAAGGCACGTACAAACAGTAATTTTTTATACTTTAGCATGAAATAATAGTATTTCATTCGGAGATTTGTTGATCATTTATAGATAAGAATAAAATGAAAAGAGTCATCAAAAAAGTGGCCGTTTTAGGGTCAGGAGTAATGGGTTCGCGTATTGCTTGCCACTTTGCCAACATTGGTGTGCAGGTATTATTACTTGACATTGTTCCGAAGGAACTTAATGCCCAAGAATCAGCCAAAGGATTGAGTTTCGAGAGCAAAGTTGTTCGCAATCGTATTGTGAATGAGGCGCTCCAAGCAGCTATTATTTCAAATCCTTCTCCTATTTACGATAAGAAATTTCGTGATAGAATTAGCACCGGCAATTTTGAGGACGACATGTCTAAAATCTCAGCGGTCGATTGGATTATAGAGGTGGTAGTGGAAAACATTGCCGTAAAAAAAATAGTATTCGAACAAGTTGAACAACATAGAAAAGCAGGTACACTCGTAACCTCCAATACGTCTGGTATTCCTATTGGCCTCATGACCGAAGGTCGAAGCGAAGATTTCAACGCCAATTTTGCTGGGTTTCATTTCTTTAATCCACCGAGGTATTTAAAACTGGTAGAAGTAATTCCCTCTCCCTATACGAAATCTGAAGTAGTGGATTTCTTAATGCACTATGGTGATTTATTTTTAGGAAAAACCACCGTATTGTGTAAAGATACCCCTGCATTTATTGCCAATCGTGTCGGGATATATGCCATCATGAATACTTTGCATGCGGTATTGGATTTAGAATTAACGGTCGACGAAGTCGACAAACTCACTGGCCCAGTAATTGGTCGTCCGAAGTCTGCCACTTTTAGAACCATAGACGTAGTAGGTTTGGATACTTTATTGAAAGTTGCCAACAACCTGCATGCGGGCTTGCCTAATGACGAAGCTGTAGCCATGTTTAAACTACCAGAACTTTTGGTTAAAATGGACCAAAACAAATGGTATGGCGATAAAACCGCACAAGGATTTTATAAGAAAGTAAAAGGCGCCAATGGTTCAGAAATCCATTCGATGGATCTTAAAACCTTGGCGTACCAACCCAAAGGCAAAGTTAAATTTGCAAGTCTTGAGCTTACCAAAACCATTGACAACCTGAAAGACAGGTTTAAAGTATTGTTGACAAGTCAAGACAAAGCGGGAGAATTTTATCGTCGCACCTTCTTTGGCTTGTTTGCTTATGTCACACACCGAATTCCTGAAATCTCAGACGAATTATACCGTATCGATGCCGCCATGTGTGCTGGCTTTGGTTGGGAAGTAGGCCCTTATGAAACATGGGACCTGCTAGGGGTAAAACGCACCCTAGAAACCATGGAGCAATTGGGCTATAAACCAGCCGCTTGGGTACACGAAATGGTGGCTTCTGGTGCCGACAAATTCTATAAAGTAGAAAATGGCAAACGCAAATATTACGACATTGCCTCTAAAAGTTACCAAGTAATTCCAGGTACTGAAGGTTTAATTATTCTCGATAACCTTAGGGCTACTCAATTGGTTTGGGGTAATGCAGGCGCTAGCTTAATAGACATTGGCGACGGGGTGTTAAACCTTGAGTTTCATTCTAAAATGAATACCCTTGGCAGTGAAGTGGTAGAAGCCATCAACAAATCAATAGCCATTGCCGAAAAAGACCATGCTGGTTTGGTGATAGGCAATGAAGGACCAAACTTTTCAGCGGGAGCCAACTTGGCCATGCTGTTGATGTATGCCATTGAACAAGAATATGATGAAATCGACATGATGATTCGGACCTTCCAAAACACCATGATGCGTGCCCGTTATTCCTCTATTCCGGTAGTAGTTGCGCCACATGGCCTCACGTTGGGTGGTGGTTGCGAGCTAAGTTTACATGCCGATAGGGTACAAATTGCAGCTGAAACTTATATGGGATTGGTAGAATTTGGCGTAGGTTTAATTCCTGCTGGGGGAGGAACCAAAGAATTTACCTTAAGGGTTTCTGATGGATTTGCGGATGGCGACATTCAATTAAATGCCTTAAAAAATGCCTTCTTAACAATTGGTACGGCAAAAGTTTCTACCTCTGGGCACGAAGCCTTTGACATTGGCTACTTAAGAAGAGGAGATAAAGTAAGCATCAACAAACAACACCAAATCTCCGATGCCAAACAAATGGTACTTGAATTGGCCTTGGCAGGCTATACACAACCTGTACAACGCAAAGACATTCGAGTACTTGGCAAATCAGGACTTGGCATGGTGTATGCCGGCGCGCACACCATGTACTCTGGTGGATACATCAGCGAATACGATAAATTTATCTCCGAAAAACTAGGCTATATCATGTGTGGAGGTGATTTAAGCGCCCCAACCTTGGTATCAGAACAATATTTATTAGACCTTGAAAGAGAAGCTTTTCTATCCTTAACCGGACAAAAGAAAACCTTAGAACGTATACAGCACATGCTTAATACCGGAAAACCTTTGAGAAATTAAACCAAACGAGGTATTTCAAATATGGCTGTTTTCATTCATTGGGAACAGCCATTTTTTTGTAAAAAACGCACCACAAATACAAAAAAATACACCACATTTGACTTATTAATCTTTACCAAAACGTATGCTTATGAAAACGCCAACAAATGAAGTCGTATTAAACTATGCTCCTAATAGTGCAGAAAAAACATTACTTCAAAAAGCAATACTGGAAGCGAAAGCAGCGGTAAAAGATATTCCAATGTATATTGGCAATGAAGAAATACGCACCGAACACAAACGTCGCTTGGCTATGCCACACGAACATGCCCATACCTTGGCTTATTACCATTTTGGAGACGAATACCATGTAAAACAAGCCATACAGGCCGCACTAAATGCCAAAGCAGTTTGGGCTACCTTTTCAAGAGAACAAAGAGGGCGTATATTTTTAAGGGCGGCAGATTTAGCGGCAGGTCCGTATCGAATGAAGTTGAATGCCGCCACCATGCTTGGCCAATCTAAAAATGCTTATCAGGCAGAAATTGACGCTGCTTGCGAATTAATAGACTTTTTTAGGTTTAATGTACATTACATGGCACAAATGGAAGAGATTCAGCCAGCATCCTCTCCAGGCATGAACAATCAATTAGAATACAGACCTTTAGAAGGATTTATATTTGCCTTAACCCCCTTCAACTTTACAGCCATCGCGGCAAACTTACCTACGGCACCAGCCATGTTAGGCAATGTGGTCGTATGGAAACCAGCAGAATCTCAGATTTATGCCGCCCAGGTAATCATGGAATTGCTGATAGAAGCGGGCTTACCTGCAGGCGTTATCAATTTAATTTATACAGAAGGCCCTGTTGCAGGCGATGTAATTTTTAAACATCCCGATTTTGCAGGTTTACATTTTACGGGTAGCACCAGCGTATTTAAATCGCTATGGCAAACCATTGCCCATAATATAAATGGCTATAAAAACTTTCCACGTATTGTGGGCGAAACCGGAGGCAAAGACTTTGTATTGGCCCACCCTTCTGCTTCTGCTAAAGAAGTGGCAACGGCTTTGGTGAGAGGCGCTTTTGAATACCAAGGTCAAAAATGTTCGGCTGCTTCTCGCGCCTATATCCCGAGTTCGCTATGGGAAAAAGTGAAAACTTTTGTCATGGAGGATTTAAAAGCTATTCAAATGGGGACAGTGGAAAATTTTAGTAATTTTATCAACGCGGTTATTGATGAAAAAGCATTTGACAGAATTGTTTCAGCCATTGAATCGGCTAAAAATGATCCTCTCATTACGCTCATCGCCGGAGGAACCTATGATAAATCAATAGGCTATTTCATCGCTCCTACCATCTTACAAGCCATCGATCCCTTGAGCCCTTTGATGACCGAAGAAATTTTTGGACCAGTATTGACCGTTTATGTTTTCCCTGACAATTCTTTTGACGAGGTATTAAACCTAGTCGACACCTCCACCGCTTACGCATTAACTGGCGCAGTATTTAGCAAAGACAGGATTGCACTTGAAAAAGCAAAACAAGTATTGTCAAATGCAGCCGGCAATTTTTATATCAATGACAAACCCACTGGCGCAGTAGTAGGTCAACAACCTTTTGGAGGAGGTAGAATGTCTGGCACCAATGACAAATCGGGATCGATGTTGAATTTACTAAGATGGGTAAGTCCTAGAACCATCAAAGAAACCTTTGTGTCGCCCACCCATTATGGTTATCCTTTTTTGGGATAACAATCAACAACAACACCTGTCAATAAAATATACACTTAGTATCGTCACCTTGAAAACCAATCACTTATTTATTTTCTTATTATTGGGATTGATGGTATCCTGTGGAGGCCGATACCTGCCTTTACAATACGAAAAACGGGTATCCCAAAAAGACACCACGCTATATACCAAAGCCAACACAGCAACCGACAGTTTTAGTGTGCAATACCTCGGTTGTGGTGGCTTATTGATTCAAAAAGGTAAAGATAAAATAATGGTCGACCCATTTTTTAGCAATCCAACTTTTAGACAAGTGGTAGGATTTGGCCATATCGAGGCTGATACCACTACCATTGATCAAGTATTTAAAACCTTAGCTTATCAAAATACGCAAACTTGTTTAATTTCTCATGCCCATTACGATCATTTAATGGATGTACCCTATATAGCAAAGCATTATTTCAACCAGCAATGGTCAATTTATGGCAGTGAAACCGTCATCAATATACTGAAAAGCAAAAACCTACAACAGCAATACCTCCACGCAACAGATTCATTGGCCACCAATGGCACCACGCTAGGTAAATGGACCTACACTTCTCAAGACAGCACCTGTCGATTTATGCCCGTTACCTATAGCCATGCCCCACATTTTAAATTAGGCTTTATCGATATGACATTCTTCAAAGGAAGTTACCAACAACAACCCAGTAATCTCAACAAAGCACACCACTGGAAAGAAGGGCAAACGATGGCCTATTTAATTGATTTCATGCAAAAAGACAGTATCTTAAAAAGAATATATGTACTGACAGGAGGAGCTTCCAACGCCCCAATAGGCTTTATCAATGCTATCGTTCCATTGCAAGCTAAGAAAATTGATCTCATGGTATTGTGTGTAGCCTCTCATGAAAATGTAAAAAAATACCCCGCAAGTATAATTCAAGCCCATGAACCAAGTTTTATCATGGGGGTGCATTGGGAAGATTTTTTTACCTATTATTTTGCTTCAGACCACAAAAAATCGGTACGTATGACTAACGTCCCCCTATTTTTCGACAAAATAGACCAATTGAATTACCAAAACAAACTCTTAATTGGCAAACCTTTGAAGAAATTTACTTTTGTATTTTAATGTTGCATTGGCGCAAGCGGATTTAATGACAGTAAAATATGGCAACCGATAAAACACCATCAATCACCAAGCAGAAGGTTATTTTTTAAATACTTGTGAGTGCAAATAAAGGTACTTACATTTGGTAAAATTTAGCAAATCTATCTTAAATTGCAATATGCGGTACCTCTTCATTTCTTTATGCTTGTTCGTAAGTTTGATAAGCCAAGCACAAGAAACACGTGCCCAAAAACTAATGCAACAAGGCAAAGAATTGCTTAGAAAAGAAAAATATGTAGAAGCAGAAAAAACTTTCAAAAAAATATTTGCCAGTAAAAACGAAACATTACCCGACGAGCTCTGCTTTTATTATGGCGTGGCTTTACTGAAACTTAAAAAACATACCAAGTCCAGAGATTTTTTAGAAAAATACCTTTCCCTTACCCAACAAAAGGGCGAATTTAGCAATGAAGCTAAAGCACTTTTACTTGAAATCAATAAAAACGTTTGTACCAAATGTAAAGGAAATGATTTTTTTTGGGAAGCAGATACCTGCAAGCAATGTCACGGAAAAGGTTTTACCTTAGACGATTGTCATGCTTGTCATGGCAAAGAAAAAGTAATTTGCCCTACCTGTAAAGGATCAAAAGTGTTGGTTACGAGCAATGGTCTTGGAACTTGGTACAATGATTGCCCAAACTGCGAAACCGGAATGGTTACTTGCATGCGATGTAAGGGATCTAAAAAAGAAGAACACACGTGTACCAAATGCAAAGGCAAAGGAACACAACAAAACAAAAAAGTTTGTACCCATTCAATTCAACCTTAAATAATTCAATTATGACAACTCCAATTATTCAAAGATGCTTGATCCTTTTGGGATTCATGTTTATGTCTCTAGTAAGCGCTCAAGCACAAGCCGACATTAGTTTTGAAACCATGAACCACGATTTTGGGGTGGTAAAACCAAGCAGTGACACCATTTGGTATAATTTTAAATTTAAAAACGATAGCAAAGAACCCTTGGTGATTTCAAACATTGAAACCGCTTGTGATTGTACTTTAGCAAAGTGGCCAAAAACACCCGTACTACCCGGAAAATCAGGCATCATCAAAGGTGGCTATAAACTGAAAGGAAAATCTGGCGTATTCAACAAAACACTTACCATTATGGCCAATACACTTCCGGCTACGACTACGATTACCATTATGGGGGTTATTAAATGACTGCCAGCAAAAAAACACAAAGACTTGCCTCGTAAAAAAAGGTAAGTCTTTGTGTTTACCAACAGTGCAACAAACCTATATGATACCATTGTGCCGCTACAAATTAATCATGGCTTGTGATTCATTTACGTTTAAAATAATTTATTAAAAATATCCTCCCCCATTATATGAAAAAAAAATATGCATTTCTTTGGCTTAGTCTAATTTTCGCCATTAAAACACAAGCACAAAACATCGTTTTTGTTGATGACAATTTCAAAACAAGTTTACAAAAAATAGTCCCTGCGATTGATACGGATATCGATGGGGAAATTTCAGTACAAGAAGCTGCTGTCGTACTCGTACTAGATTTATCGGGCAACCAAATTACAAGTATGCCAGAAATATCCGCATTTACTGCCCTCAAAACCCTGATTTGCAATTACAATACATTAAGCACACTCGACTTAAGTAGCAATACCGCATTGACCTATCTTGCCTGTACCAACAATCAACTGAGCACCATCAACCTACAAAATACTGGGGCACTCACAAGCATAGATTGTCGATACAATAAACTTACCGCACTAAATTTGAGCGACTGTCACAAGCTGTTTGAATTACGTACAGGTTACAACCAACTTCAAAACCTAGACCTAAGTGCCAATAATGCATTGTATTTATTATCGTGCAACGCAAATCAATTACAAACAATCAATCTATCGGGTGCAGCAGCTTTAGGGGCATTGACTTGCGATTCTAATAAAATCACTACGCTTGACCTCGGTGATGCCGTATTGTTGAGTTACCTCAAATGCAACAACAACAGCATCACAGCCATTAACCTCAGCAAAAATACAAGCCTAGAACAATTGTACCTTCACCAAAACTTTATCACTCAGCTTAACTTAAGTACCAATACAGCACTTCTACATATCACCTGCGCCAACAATGCACTGAGCTCGCTGAATCTTCAAACTAATCTACAACTTGACCAGCTTGATTGCCATTCAAATCAGCTAAACACTTTAGATTTAACAACTTTGACTCTTTTAACGAATTTAAATTGTGCCGACAACCAACTCGATGCCTTATCGTTGACCAATAACACGGCTTTGAAAACCCTAAATTGTGCCAACAACTTGCTTGCCGACATCGATTTAAGCGCCAACAACTTGCTCGAAAACATCAATTGTAGCAACAACCAAATTCCGGTACTTGATTTTTCAAACAATACTTTAGCGAATACCATCAATTGTGCTAACAACCAAACTTTATTGCTCGATCTCAGTAGCAATGCCACATTGTTAAACTTAAACTGTAGCGCCAATGCTTTGTTTGCGCTTAACCTAGACGCCAACCTATTGTTAAATGATTTAAATTGCAGCAGCAATGCCTTAACAAAATTAGCGATTACCAAAAACACCAACCTTAACATGGTCAATTGTAGCCTAAACCCAGCGTTAACCTACATTTGTACCGCTGCCAGTCACGACACCACCAGCTGGGTGAAAGACAATCAAGCACATTGGAATGTGGAATGCGCCACAATGGGACTAGATAAAATACTAGTGTTACGAGAAAAAACATTACTTCACATCTACGATTTCATGGGCAAAGAAGTAGACCCAACACTGCTGCAACACGGCATTTACATTTATGTGTACAGCGATGGCTCGAAAGAAAAGATTGGCATAGATTATTAATAAAGCAATGGAAGGCACAAAATGGCACCTGCTATATGCTTATAAAATCTGCAATAGCCATTACTAAAAAAGTATTGAATTATCTGTTTAAAACCAGTAGCATTTCCATAATTGAACGCATTGACAATAGTTTGCCCTCTGGGGATAATATAATTTCATTTACCAAAAAGCCTAAAGTGGTGTCCACTTTAAGCTTTTTTTTTGGTCTACTACCATGAATTCAGCATAGCCTTTTGAAATTTAGGCACACATCACCAAGAAAGCCGCAATAAATGGCGCAGCAAGCAAGAGACCATCAAACCTATCTAAAAAACCACCATGACCAGGAATTAAAGAGCCTGAATCTTTAAGTTTTAAACTTCTTTTAAAAGACGATTCCACTAAATCGCCATAACTTCCCACCACCACAATAATACCCGACAATACCAACCATTTCCATAAAGGTAAATCGGTATAATAAATAGATAAAACATAGGCCACCCCCATTGACAAGGCCGCGCCACCGATAGAACCTTCCCAAGTTTTTTTAGGAGAAACACGTTCAAACAACTTTGTTTTACCAAAGGTTTTACCCGAAAAATAAGCACCAGAATCACTTGCCCAAAGCAAAAACAAAGAACCCAATACAATTTGGTAACTGTAAACGCCTGTACTAAAGGCGGCCACAATCAACAATGAAAAAGGAATAGTGACATACATTAACCCAATAATCGTAAAGGCAACATTACTGATCGGCTTTTTCTTATTGATATACAATTCATGGATAAACAACAAGCATAAAAAAGGAGGAATTAAATAAAAACACTTACTTGCTAAAATGTTTTTTTGAATTAAAAACACCAAGGTAAAAATCATCATTCCAATAAATAAACCAGGAATACGGTTAGGTTTTTTCTTGTCCTGGATAATGAGTTTATAAAACTCCATCATCGAAAGCAAAGTAATGCAAAAAAACAAGCCGAAGAAAGACCATTCATTCCAATACACACTTCCAATAATAATTGCCCCACCCAAAATGCCCGCAATAAGCCTTTGCTGTAAATTACTCAAGCCATTTAAAGCCGTAAAAGGAGAAGAGGCTTCCACCAGTACGGGCGATTCTTTCTTTTTTTTCTCCTTTTTCAAGGCTGATCCAACGGTATAATCGATATTGTCTTCCATATTTTTGATTCAAAAAAAATAATATTTATTATCTGCCTCCAAATTAATCAATTAATTTGAGCTTACTAAGCATTTGAAATGATTCTATTGAATAATGTACTTTTAGACCACCTTACTTAAATCATTTTTTATTCAGTAGGGAAGCAGTATCGGCTCCTAAATGCGGCGGAGTGCAAAGGTCTATTGTCTCCCCAACACCTTTAGCAATAAATGTTTTCAAGCCCTTTAATGTTGAATTACCAAAATACAAATGTGCCATTTCAGGGCTATCGAGCACTTCTTTTACCGTATTAATGACCCCAGCAGGCACCTGATGAGCTTCTAATAAAGCGAGCAAAGAATCTCTCTTAAATTGTATAATTTGGGCACTCAACACTTCCATTAAAGCACTACGATAAGTCACCCGAGCAGCATTTGACTTAAATCGTTCATCATCACAAAGATCCGTAAGCGCAATACAAGCACATAAATTCTTAAATTGTTTATCATTCCCCACCGCCAATACAATATCAAAATGGTCTTGTGTTTTAAAAATGGTGCCGTAGGGTACAATATTAGGATGCGCAGCACCAATTCTTTCTGGATTAACGCCAGCTACCAAATAATTACAGGCTTGATTTGCCAGAGATGCCACCGCGGCATCCAATAATGCGACCTCCACATAAGCCCCTTTGCCAGTTGTTAACTTAGCAATCAAAGCGACCAATATGGCTTCTTTCAATTGGTGTCCGGCCAAAATATCCATCAAAGCAACGGGCATCTTTAGCGGGCCTCCCTCCTTTTCCCCATTCAAATACATAAAACCACTTTCGGCTTGTATAATCGCATCGTAGCCTAAACGAGAAGAAGCATTGCCATATCCCGTAATATGTCCATAGATTAAGCTTGGTTGAATAGCACGTAAAGTTTCGTAATCGACTTTTAATAATTCCGCATCACCAGGTTTGTAACTGGCAATGACAATGTCGGCTGATTCAATGAGTTCGTATAAAACTTGCAATTGATCGCCTTGGGAAATATCCAAACAAACTGATTTTTTGCCCCAATTGACCGCCGTAAAATAAGCCGAAATATCCGATTCAGAAGATTCGGCACTTAATTTCCATGACCGAGTGACATCCCCTTTGGTTTTAGGATTTTCTATTTTAATAACCTCGGCCCCTAATTCTGCCAAAAATTGTCCCACAGAGGGCCCTGCCAAAACAGAAGCCAATTCAATTACTTTCAGTTGATGAAACATTATACCATGTGTTATTAATACGCCACAATTACCTTCGCCAAAGCTAAAAACATAATTTATCAAAACAATATTTTTAAGCCAACTTCAGTTTCCAAAACAAGCAGATTTTCATTTCAACCTACATTATATAGGTTTTAAAGATTCATTCGAATGCTTCATCTGCCTAATTATTAAAATTAAACTAAAAAAAACAATTCAATTTCAAAACCTTTTGATCAACATTTCGAATAAGTACCAAAAGATTAACCGCTTATGGAGAATGGTTTACTGTAAATTAGAAGAACGATTACTGGAGCTTAAGTACACTTGGAAAATTGCCAGAAATAGTTCTGATACGAAAATTAATTTTTTCATTCGAATTTTTGATGACAATAACCACGAAGGTATTGGAGAAATCGCTCCTAATGTTCGCTATGATGAAAATAATGCGCTTATTAAATTTCAATTTGAAACCTTAATGGCCTCAGGCTTGGCTTCGGTCAACAATTTAACATCATTAGCCCATTTACTTACCCAAACACAAGTTTGTAATGCGTTAAAATTTGGTATTGAATCCGCATTTATACACTATTGGTGCAAAATAGAGTGCAAAACTATTTATGAGTATTTACAAATAGCAGCGCCTTCGACTATTTTCACCGCTTTTAGTATGCCGATTATGCCCACCGAAGCATTAAGTGACTTTTACCTAGCCCATGATTTAAAAAGATTTAAATTTC
>JBIKPL010000240.1:0-4799 GCA_044357485.1 Cytophagales bacterium | reverse complement strand
GAAAAAAATGTTCGTTCATTTTTACAATTTAAAGGCGTAAATGGTGGAATGAGGAAGACATTAAGTAAAGATCCTGAAAAATTTATTGCATTTAATAATGGTTTAACAATTACTGCAAGTACAAAGGAAGAAGAAATAATAAGTGGTAAATTTTACATTAAATCATTATCAGACTTTCAAATTGTAAATGGTGGCCAAACAACTGCAAGTATTTATTTTAGTCAAAAAGATGGAATAGATATTAGTAAAGTAAAAGTTATGGCAAAAATTAATGTCGCCAAAGATGTATCTGAAGAAGATTTGAATGAACTTATATCAAACATAAGTCAATTTTCTAATTCTCAATCAAAAGTTTCAAATGTAGATTTACGATCTAGAAACCCTAATTTAAATAAAATCAAAGCATTATCAGAAAATATAATAACACCTTCTAGTCGTAAATGGTTTTTTGAAAAATCTAAAGGAGAATTCAATACTAAATTAAGAATAGCTGGTTCATCGGGTAAAAATAGAATAGAAAAGGAATATCCACCAAATTATCGTTTTACAAAAGAACAATTAGGCAAATATTATTGTTCATGGGGAGATGAACCTTATAATGTTAAAAAAGGTGGTGAAGCAATTTTTAGAAAATTCCTTGAAGATATTAGTTCAGAAGAAAATTCAAAGAGAGTAAATATTGACAGAAATTTCTATGAACTTTTAATTTCTAAAATTATATTATTCAAATCATTAGAAAAAATACATGGCGAAAGAAAAAATGCTATTGGTCAATTGCGTTCCGCAGTAGTACCCTATGCAATTTCTATTTTATATGCTCATACTGAAGGGAATAAAAAAAATGATAAAACATTTGACCTTTCTAAATTGTGGAATAAAGAGGGAGTTGAAGATTATTTGGAAGTATATTTAAAATCTCTGATGATTTTGATCAATGATTTGATAAAAAAATACGCGAAAAGTGATGATCTTGGTGAGAATAGTAAAAAGAAAGAACTTTGGGATGACATTTCAACTTCTAAAGAAATTACTGAATTTATTCTGTCAAGTAATTCGATTCAAATTTTCGATAAATATTCAATATCAAAGAAAGAATTAGAAAAAAAATTAAAAGCAAACTTAAATAATAAAGAGGTTGATTTTAATTTTTTAAAGGATAACGTAGATATTCATTATAGATCAACTAATTTTTATAAACATATAAATTCCAATTTATATGATTCTTTAAGTACAATTGAAAAAGAAAGACTTTCAAATATAATCTCCTTAATTCAACAAAAAAAAGAAATATCATCAAGTTTAATTGAGTTTAATAAAAATTTATTGAATTCAATTAGAATTAACCATCCTGAAATTTTAGATAGTTATAATAACGGATACAACGAATTAATATTAATTAGTTATAATTATATTAACTCAAAATACAATGGATTGGTAAATAAAAATGAAAATATTGTAATTGGATTTAATAAAATTGGAATAATAGCAAACCAAAAGGGAATAAAATACTCATCTGTTTTTAATGAAATAGGAAAATTATTAGAACAAGGTCTTTCACCATCCATCGGTCAATTATTTTATTCATCAAATTATATATCAACTATTCAATAATAAAATATTTTATAGATGGAGGATTAGAATTATCAAAGCCAACATTTCCAGATAGTTCAACTAATATTATTTCTTGAATCTCATCAATCTTAATGATTTTGTTATATTTCAATTTTATATAATTTGAAATATCAATTAAAGAGATTGAATGGTTACTTTTTTGTAATGAATACATAATCATTTCAGCTTTAGAAAAATCCAAACTCATTTTATTGTTTTCTATCATATAGTATTTGTAAGTAGATTTATCAAAAAAAACAATGTTTTTAAGTTCATGATAAATTGTCTTATTTATATCACTAATAGAATATATATTATTTGGTTCAAGAAGATTCAATTTTTCTAAAATTTCTCTTGATTTTAGTTTACTTCCTCTTTTTAATAATTCTGTAATTAATTCTTTTAATTGCATAAAAATAATTTAGATTCAAATTTGTAATTTTTTTATGATATTTGAGTAATTTTAATTAATTAAAAACTTTTTTTAATTAACCTATTTTCTGAAATCTTAATCAACCAATAACTTTCCTTCTTACAGAAATTATTATTTCAAACAAAATACTATAATAATTTTGACAATTCAGGTCAATTAAAAATATTTTTTTACTTTCTAACACTCCATAATTAAAAAAAAAGTAAATTTGCCCCGTATTTCGAACCACGTTAGCGTGGTACCAACCGAGTGAAGAAACACCACGGTGGTAAAACAATACGGGCCCGTCTGGTCAAAATAAACGTAGTTTTCCTAGACACCTTAGTATCGAAATACAAATAAGAAATTTTAACTTAAACTTATTTGTATGAAAAAATTATTGCTACATGTTCCTCATGCCGCCACTAGCCTACCCAACCAAAAAGGCTTCACTCGCAACAACGAGAAAATCCAACAAGAAATCAGCAAACTCACTGATTGGCACACCGATGACCTGTTTCATTCCGAAACGGATGAAATGATTGTAGCTCCTTTTTCTAGGATTTTCTGCGATGTAGAACGCTTTGAAAACGATGAGGAGGAAATCATGTCTAAAGTGGGCATGGGGGTCTTATACGAGCGATTTGATGATAACGAACTATTGCGCACGGTAACTCCTGCACTTCGGGAAGAACTCATTCAAAACTATTACCGACCGCACCACAAAGCCTTGACGCTTGCGGTACAAACGCAACTCGATTTAGAGGATGGTTGTTTGATTGTAGATTGTCACTCCTTCCCTTCCACCCCATTACTAAAAGGCCTTGACCAGTCTACTAGCAGACCCGATTTCAACATTGGCACCGATACCTTTCATACCCCACAAGATCTTATAGACCGAGCCGTTGCCTACTTTAAGGATAAGGGATACTCGCTGGGAGTCGACTGGCCTTATAGCGGCACGATAGTGCCTATGGCGTATTATAAAAAAGACAAAAGGGTGCAATCAATTATGCTGGAAGTCAATAGGAAGTTATACCTAAAAGAACCCGGCAAGGAGAAATCCGAAAACTATGCCGCAACAAAGGAAATAGTCCAGGGATTTTTGAGAGCAATGAAAAACAATTAATTTAAAAAAGCTGAAATTATGCAATATTTAATGTCACGTTATGGTGGTAATGCCGTAATTATTGGTAAAGGGAAGGCTAGCGATTCAAAATTACCCGAAGACCAATCTTTGGATAATATGTTAGACCATTATGCCACAGAAATTATTCCCAATCATTTTTATATTTCGTCCTATGACGCACTTCCCGAATGGATGGGTGGCATGGACAAACTCTATTTTCCAAAAACGGTTAAGTTAGGTACCCTAGAACATCAATTTAACGAAATATTTTTTCAACATGAAATCACTGTTCTAACTGATATATATATTGCCAAACACCAATGGAGCAATGTATTTGCTGTTTTTATCAAAACCCACAAAGGAGACTTAAAATGGTTTTTAGAAGATTATCAAGAAAGGTATGATTATGTTTTACAGGTTTTTATCCGTTCGAAAATAGAGGATTATGACCAAAGCTTGAGCAAAAACCCTGACTATATAGAAAAAATACTGCTGCTTCTTTTTTATAAAATGGGATTAAACTATGAAGGAAATAGTATTGAATTTACGCCTTCTAAAACTTATTTAGGAAAGAAAATTTCACCCTCTTTTGTCGATAGTCTTCCCACGATATTTGAGTCGATTGAGTCAGAGGAAGAATTAAGTGCTCTTTTATTAAAATACGAATCAAAAAATTAAATTATGGAAATAATTAAAGAAAAAAAGACCGTAAAAATAGATCCCGAATTAAAGGAAACAATTAAGACGCTTGCCGAAGAGGAGTCTCAAGTAATCATTCATTTGTGCCTGAACTACTCCTCAGAGGGCAGAATGCGCATTTGGAAATCTACTTTTTTAGTTCCACACCATTCAGGAAAAAAAAGTCAACTCGTTCATTCAGAAAATATTGGTATATATCCTAACTGGTCTCCTTGTGTTATAGGTAAAAACTACTGCACCCTAATTTTTAAAGGGCTGCCAAAAGATTGTAGCATTTTTGACCTCATAGAAGAAATCCCTGAACCGGATGGTTTCGTTATCCATAACATCCGCCGCAACAATTCGGATGTTTACCATCTTGTGATTAATTATTGAAGAAAAAACAAACTAAAGTATGTGATGATGTTGATGTATTTAAATTATTACTAATGAAGAATATAAGTATTTAATTACTTTTCATTTTGTATATATTTAAACTAAATAAGCATGGGCTGCCCAATACATACAGACCTTTAAGATATTTGTAAAGCAAAGGCGTTCCGTTATGGTTCGCCTTTATGGGTTACTTGTGTAACTAGATTACACTAAAATAAACTAAGAATTACAGTTAAGTACAATTATGTGTAATGAGTTTTATACTTTAAACCCTCGATTTTATTGACTTTTATTCTTATAGTTACACTAATTACACTAAATATAGAGTTGTAAAATCAGAAGAAAATATAAAAAGTTTTAAATACATATCAAATTATATTTATAGTCATTATTTAGTGTAACAGGTGTAACGAAAATACTTAATGCTATATAAATCAATGTATTAATAAGAAAGACTATTACACAAACACCTTTTTTAATTACACTAAAATAGAATTTCATCCTCTAAATAATTAACGTCTTTAGCTATAGTCTCCTTTTTTTCGCTTTTTTGATGCATCCATTTTCTTTCGT
>JBIKPL010000037.1:0-12835 GCA_044357485.1 Cytophagales bacterium | reverse complement strand
TTCAATCTAGCGATTTTAACAAACCTAAACGAAACATTTTAAAAGAATTATATTTGAATTAAAATATATTTTAAACATAATAATAAGTTTATGAAATATAATACATAAATTTACTTTAATAAAAAAAGAAAATAAAAGCAATAACTTTTGAAACCTATCATTTTAATTGCAGTATAAATCTCCTGATTACTATTGAAAATTAAAAAGATTATGCAATAATCCTCTTTATCATAACTATTATGAAACGCTATCTTTTAATTTTAGTATTTTCAATTGTCAGTATTTACACTTACGGGCAAGTACAATATTATAGTGGTGACTATACTGGCAATGGAGCCGCCACACAAGCCATTACAGGGGTCGGCTTCCAACCTGATGTAATTATTATTAAATGTGACGACAATTCTGCTCCAATTATCTGTACATCGACCATGACTGCTGGATACAGCAAAGACATGACCTTAACGGACGCCACCGCAACCGTCAACACTTTTATGAGCGCTATTGGTAGCGATGGATTTACCGTAAAATTAAACACACTCAATGTAAATCATAATGTCTATTATTTTGTGTGTTTAAAATCAAGTGGGGCTTGCCATGTAGGATCCTATGTTGGAAATGGTGCAAACAAAGCCATCACCGGTTGCGGATGGCAACCAGAAGTGGTCTTTATCATTCCTGACCATACCACTGCGGCAGGAAATTTAGGGGTATGTATGTCTGTTAGGGGAAAATCTATCCAAGACATGAAATTTAGTTTAGGCACTTCCTATGGCACCATGATCAATTCCTTTGATGCAAGTGGCTTTACGGTTGCCGCAACCATAGGATCGCAAAACACCAAAACATATCATTATGTGGCCTTTAATGATGAGGGCACAAATTTTACGTCCTCCACGTATTCCGGCACAGCATCAGCATCAGCCAATATCACTGCTGCCTTTAAACCTAATTTTGTAATGGTGATGGACAATGGTGGCTCAGGCAATGTTCCCGTGGCACGTTTCCAAACATTTGTAGGAACCAAATCATTTCCTATGGGGGCAAATTTGGCAGTGATAGACATGATAACGGGCTTTAATAGTTCACCAACAGGGTTTGCACGAGGGGCAGACGCGAGGGTAAACGTAAATGGCAACACCTTTTATTATTGGGGCATCGGCGGAACTTCAACGCCAACTCCTGTAACATTCACTAGCTTATACGCTATTTGTAACAAAGGTAAATCAAAATTGTATTGGAGCACAAGCACAGAAGTCAACAGCAAGGAATTCAATATTCTACGATCAAGCGATGGCCATTCATTTGAAAATGTTGGAAAACTAAGTGCAAGTGGAAATAGCAGCCAATTACAATCGTATATTTTTGAAGACTTCAGCGCAAGCGCACAACATTATTATTATAAAATCAAAGAAATTGATATTGATGGGAAAGAACAAGAAAGCAAAACAATAGTTTTAAACTGTTTAAATGAACATCAAAGCAAGGCACAACTAGCACCAAATCCCTACAATGAAAATACAAGTTTGACATTTTTAGCTTATGCAGCAGACATATATACAATTGAAATTATAGATGCGCTAGGCAATACCATTACCGTACAATCTATCAATGTACATGAAGGTGTAAACACTTTCCCAATCAATTTAAGTAATTATGCCAATGGGATTTACCTGATTAAAATACTTGGAAATGATGGTTTAAATGAAACGGTGAAATTGATAAAAAACCAATAGTAGGGCATTTATTACTCCGGGCCAACATAAATTCATTAATCGTTAAACCATTAGAAACATTTCACCAATGAAGTAATCTCAAGCAAAAATTACGC
Source organism: Cytophagales bacterium (assembly GCA_044357485.1). Classification (GTDB taxonomy): domain Bacteria; phylum Bacteroidota; class Bacteroidia; order Cytophagales; family UBA9547; genus CALPQG02. The sequence continues at coordinate 11,004 of JBIKPL010000037.1, read as the reverse complement.
GTTGGTCATTTCAAAAATAATAGTCAAATGCTACCCAAGTTTAGATTACAACTTCAAAACAATATTGAAGAAGGTTAAATGACATTATAAAAGCCGTTTTCAACTATATTTTAAAGTAATTATCGAAAATAAATTTCAAGTTTTGTATTAAAATTAATTTTTAGCACTTTTGCATAAAATAAGCCAGCATTAAATGCAAAATACTAACGGAGAACAATTCAAAGAATTACTCAGCTCTCCAAAGAATATTGTAATTACCACCCATTTTAAACCTGATGCTGACGCCCTTGGATCTTCATTGGCTTTGGCTATTTACCTCAAAATCAAGGGACATAGCGTTCAAGTGATATCCCCAAGTGATTATCCTAAATTTTTAAATTGGTTACCGGGTCAAGAAGACGTCATTTCGCTTACTGAAGAAACCACACTACAAATCACCTCCCTTATTGAAAGTGCTGACCTAGTATTTTGTTTAGACTTTTCCGCTTTATCAAGAATCAATGACCTTTGTGAAATTGTTCGTGCTTCATCAGCAGAAAAAGTGATGATTGACCATCATCTTAATCCTGAACAATTCTCCAACTATCAATATTGGAATTGCAATGCCGCAGCGACAGCAGAGTTGATTTATGATTTTATACTCATGCTTGGCGACCAACACCTTATCAATATTGATATGGCAGAATGTATTTATGCAGGCATCATGACCGACACTGGTTCTTTTAGATTCCCTTGCACCAGTAAAAAAGTACATCATATAATTGCCGAACTCATTGAAATAGGGGCAGACAATTCAAAAGTACATCGCTTAATTTACGATAACAATTCAGAAAATAGATTGCGATTTATCGGCTACGCGCTTTCCTCTAAAATGGAAGTTTTACCAGCATTTAATGCCGTATTTTTTGCCATCAGTGCCGCAGAACTCGAGCAATTTGATTCACAAACTGGTGACACAGAAGGATTGGTAAACTATGGCTTGTCGATTGATGGCATTACCATAGCAGCAGCCATCATTGAAAGAGAAGATGCAATTAAAATATCATTCCGATCTGTCGGTGATTTTGCGGTAAATGAATTTGCAGCCTTACATTTTGAAGGCGGTGGCCACAAAAATGCGTCAGGTGGAAAATCATCTTTATCGCTTGAAGAAACAGTTGAAAAATTTAAAAAATTATTACACCTTTACAAAGAACAATTAACTCAAAATTAAGATTATCATGTTTAAGAAAATTGCAATCAAAAGCCTAATCGTTGGTTCATTCATCACCTTATTTTCTTGTGGGGAATACAAAACAACGGATAACGGTTTACAATATAAAATTCATACTGATGCGGAAGGTGCTCCTGGACAAATTGGCGACATGGTATCGCTTCGCATGAAAGTATACAATGCCAAAGATTCTTTGTTAGAAGATGGATTTACTTACCCAACACCAATTGAATTTGTTTTACAAAAAGCAACCTTCAAAGGCGGTATTGAAGAAGGTTTAACACTTTTGTCTAAAGGAGATTCTGCTACGTTTAAAGTGCCAGTTGATTCTATGTTTAATGAGGCCAAAGGACGTGAAAGACCTAAATTTTTAGAAAAAGGAAGCTTAATGACTTTTATTATTAAAGTGATTGATGTAGTGCCTAACAAAGAGTTTAAAAAGAAAAGAATTGACTTTGCAAAAACACAATTAAACCGTGTAATGAAAATGCCAAGTGCAGTGAAACAAGGGTTAATAGACGACAAAATTTTACAAGACTATTTTACCGCAAATAAAATTACACCAAAAAAATCTGAATTTGGTTTATATTACACCATCGAAACCCCTGGAACAGGCAAACAAGTAGTAGCTGGAGATTCAACTACCTTACATTATACAGGTACTTTGTTGGTTTCAGGAAAAGAATTTGATTCTTCTAAGAAACATGGCAAGCCTTTTACTTTTAATGTAGGTTTAGGAGAAGTAATTCCAGGATGGGACTTAGGTATTGCCTTGTTTAAAGTAGGTACGAAAGCAAAATTATTCATCCCTTCCACATTAGCCTATGGCGACAAACAAGCCGGACCAGATATTTTGCCAAATTCTATTCTTGTTTTTGAAGTTGAAGTGTTAAAATCTAAATAATACGATTTTGAAAAAATTACTATTCATTGCTACCGCTGTTTTAATGCTAGCCAATAGCACTTTTGCACAAAAAGGATTTAAAACAACCAGTACTGGTTTAAAATACAAATTTTTGTTTCAAGGCAAAGGCAAAAAAGCAATGTTGAATTATGTGCTAACCCTTGGTATTATTGCAAGAAATAGCAAAGATTCTATCATTGACAATACCTACGACAAAGCACGACCATTAAGATTTCCTTTGAAAGCTGCCGCTTTTAAAGGCGCTTTAGAGGAAGGGCTTTTGTTGATGGGAGAAGGAGATAGTGCTGTATTTTTGGTAAAATCTGACTCTTTATACAATGCTAAAAAAGGAAATCCTCGCCCTGCCTTTGTAGAAGCAGGAAGTGTAGTGAAATTTACCGTTAAGCTCGACAAGGTACAGTCATTTGAAGAGTTTAAAGCCGAACGTCACGAACATTACTTACAGCAAAAATTAAAAGATGAAAAAACCATTACAGATTACTTAGCGGTAAAAGGTTTAAAATCTATTAAAACTGCCTCAGGTTTACAATATGTTACCCTTGCTGAAGGTGCTGGTATCACTCCTTTAAAAGGCAATAATGTAGTGATTCATTATACCGCAAAACTATTGGTTGGCGAAAAAAAATTCGACAGCTCTTATGATAAAAAAATCCCCTTTGATTTTGCATTAGGTTGGGGATTGGTCATTAAAGGCGTAGACGAAGGCATTGCCTCCATGAAAGAAGGAGAAAAAAGACTATTGTTAATTCCTTCTTATTTGGCTTATGGCGAAAAAGGACAACATGAAATTGTCCCAGCCGATTCACCAGTTTTGTACGAAGTGGAGTTACTAAAAGTAACCAACGATAAATAATTAAACATAGGTCAATATTTTCAATAATTTCAATTTTAAAAAGTCCCTTGATTAAATTCAATGGGACTTTTTTAATGGTTTAGGCGGAGCAAGGTATCTTGTTAAACCAATTATTAACCGCTGTTTTCTCCACTCAAACACAAAGAAAACGTTTGGGTTTATTTTATCAAAAAAACCAAAAGCCTAGCACTTAGCTCAGTTCACCATTAGCAATTTCCATTTTTTTGCATTAATAAGCCAGTTGCTATATTCCTCACAAAAATTTAAGTATTTTTGAAAAAACACCTTCCATGAAACGTTTCGCATTTCTTATATTAGTGCTTGTAAGTCTATTGATACAAACACTTCCGGCCTTTGATTTACTTACTGCCAGAGACCCCTTTTTAATCGTGATGCGTTGGTTTACAGTGGTGTTGCTTTTTGTATATGCCTACCATGCCAAATCACTTACGACTTGGATTTTGGTTGCTATGGTAGCAGGGGTTGCCCTTGGATTTGACTTTCCAAACATTGCAATACATACCAAAATTTTTAGTCAAATATTTTTACGATTAATCAAAACCATTATTGCCCCTTTGATTTTTGCAACCTTGGTGGTAGGCATTGCTGGCCATTCAAACATGAAACAAATTGGTAGAATGGGATGGAAATCGATGTTGTATTTTGAAGTGGTTACTATTATTGCATTGTTTATAGGGGTTGCTGCCATTAATATTTCTAAAGCAGGCGAAGGACTCCACATGGCTTATGAAAAAGTGGTTGACTTGCCTGAAACCAAAGCCCGAGGTTTAAGTGAAATTATCTTGCATATTTTTCCTGAAAATATAGCAAAATCTATTGTGGAAGGAGAAGTATTACAGGTGGTAATTTTTAGTGTTATTTTTGGATTGGCCCTTGCCATGGTATCAGAAAAACACAAAGCACCCTTTATGTCATTTGCTGAAAGTCTAGCTGAAATCATGTTTAAGTTCACCAATATAGTGATGTATCTGGCTCCTTTGGGTGTGGCAGCAGCCATGGCTTTTACGGTAGGGCACATGGGCATTGGCGTGTTGGTAAATTTGTTTAAACTATTGGCGACACTTTATGTGGCTTTGATAGTGTTTCTATTGGTTGTATTGGTTCCGATTGCCTTCGCATTTAAGCTCAATATTATCAAATTTGTAAAAGCCATAGCAGAACCAGTTTCTATCGCTTTTGCAACTACCAGCTCAGAGGCCGCATTACCCAAAGCCATGAAGGTGATGGAAAAATTTGGCGTTCCAAGAAAAATTGTAGCCTTTGTAATGCCTATGGGTTATAGTTTTAACCTTGATGGCACCACCTTGTATTTGGCTTTGGCATCTGTTTTTGTTGCCCAAGCAGCAGGAATTGCCATGACTTGGGAACAACAATTGATGATGGTATTTACTTTAATGATTACGAGCAAAGGTGTGGCAGGCGTTCCTCGCGCTTCATTGGTCATTTTGATGGGCACCGCTGCATCGTTTGGTTTGCCTGTAGAGCCTATTTTTATCATTATTGGCATAGATGAATTAATGGACATGGCGCGCACTTCCGTGAATGTGATTGGCAATTGTTTGGCCACAGCCGTCATTGCAAAATGGGAAGGTGAATTAAGCTAAACACCTTATTGTAAGCCTTGAAAAAAGACAGTACAGCGACTCCTATTTTTAGGATACCTATTTTCTAGCGATGAATTAATATTTGATTTTCAGGTACTTATTTACCTATAAAAAAGAATTTTAATTTTTTAAAAGTTCAATGATGGATTATTTACTAAAATTTGACTAAATTACAGTTCAATTTACCCTTAAAATTAGAGATGGGCTTATTCGATTTTTTCACAAGCGATATAGCAATAGATTTAGGAACAGCAAATACGTTGATTATCCACAAAGATAAGATCGTTGTTGACGAACCTTCAATCATTGCTATTGATAAAACAACTGGAAAAGTGCTTGCTATTGGCCGTAAGGCAATGCAAATGCACGAGAAGACGCACGACAATATCAAAACAATCAGACCGCTTAAAGACGGTGTAATTGCTGACTTTCAAGCAGCAGAACACATGATTAGGGGAATGATTAAAATGATAGATGGCAATAGAAGAATCTTTGCTCCTTCTCATAGAGTTGTAATATGTATTCCATCAGGGATCACAGAAGTTGAAAAACGTGCCGTACGCGATTCTGCCGAACATGCTGGAGCCAAAGAAGTGTACATGGTGTACGAGCCTATAGCTGCGGCAATCGGTGTGGGCATAGACATTGAACAACCTATTGGTTCTATGATCGTTGACATCGGAGGTGGTACTACAGAAATTGCAGTAATTGCACTTTCTGGTATCGTATGCGATCAATCAATTCGTGTAGCGGGCGATGTTTTTAATAAAGACATTCTTGACTACATGCGTCGTCAACACAACTTATTGATTGGAGAGCGTTCTGCAGAACGTGTAAAAATTGAAGTTGGTGCAGCTTTGACTGAATTAGAAAACCCTCCAGCCGATTACGATATTCGTGGACGTGACTTGATGACCGGTATTCCTAAAGTAATTAGGGTTTCTTATTCTGAAATTGCCTTTGCATTAGACAAATCTATCTCTAAAATTGAAGAGGCTGTTTTAAAAGCACTTGAAGTTGCTCCGCCAGAGCTTTCAGCGGATATATATGATAATGGTATCTTCTTAACTGGAGGTGGTGCTTTACTAAGAGGGTTAGACAAACGCCTTTCTATGAAAACCAAATTACCTGTTCATGTAGCGGAAGATCCATTGAGAGCCGTAGTAAGGGGAACAGGAACCGCACTCAAAAACTTGGATAATTTTAAAGCCGTTTTGATGACCTAGTTTGAGTTGATTACGATGTAAAATATTTATCACTATTTATTTTATTAAACACTCATCACCCAACACTCAACACTACTTCAATGCAAAGGTTATTAAAGTTTTTTCATACCTATAGAGCATTCTTTACCTTTGTTATTCTTGAAAGTATTGCCATGGTGCTACTTGTAAGAAATAACAGGTATCAAGGTGCGCTATACTTTAATACCGCTAATACCATTGTTGGACAAACGCTTACTTGGTCTAACGATTTACACGAATATTTCAGATTAAGAATAGTAAATGATAAACTTGCCGCTGAAAATGCGAGGTTAAGGTATTTGCTAACACAAAAACTGATTCGAAATGATTTTTCTTATGGCAAAAATTCTTCTAAATCTATCGTTGAAAAATACGATTTTAAAGTAGCCAAAGTAATTAACTGTTCGGTAAACAAAGAAAACAATTATGTAACCATCAATAAAGGAACCGAAGATGGTCTTCACCCGGGCATGGGTGTCATTGCTCCTGATGGTATAGTAGGGAAAATTAAATATTGTTCACCCCATTTTTCAACCGTTACTTCTATTCTTCATTCTACCGTATTGGTATCTGCTAAAATTGGCCGATCTGATGTGGTAGGTACAGTAAAGTGGGATGGCACCAATCCTGACAAAGCATTATTGTCATTCATTCCTCGTCATAATCAAATCAAAAAAGGAGACAAAGTTGTTACTTCTGGCTACAATTCTATTTATCCAGAAGGCATCATGATTGGATCGGTTAGTAAGTTTAGTTTAAAACCGGATGAATCATTTTATTACATAGAAATTAAGCTTTCAACCGATTTTAGACGATTGGCTTATGTATATGTAGTAGAAAACAACCTTAAACCCGAACAAGATACTTTATCTGTAAAAACAGGAATTCCAATTAATGAATAACAGAGCTATCATATCAACCATTGCCTCTATTATATGGCTTGTATTTTTACAAACGGTATTGGTGAGAAACTTTGTGCTTTTCGACCTCTCGTTTTGTTATGTGTATGTAGCCATACTTATATTTTTACCTTTAGAAATAACGGCTATACCATTAATGCTTATTGGTTTTTCCCTAGGATTAATAGTAGATGCCTTTTACGACAGCATTGGCATTCATGCCGCTTCTTGTGTATTGATTGGTATGGTAAGGCCTTATGTTATTAAGTTTGTAACCCCAATTGGTGGTTACGAAAACATTGTTTCCTTCAGGCAATTGAATATTAAATGGATAGCCTCCTATGCATTTTTATTGATTTTCATACACCATTTATCCTTGTTTTATTTAGAAGCTGGAGGATTTCACATGTTCTTTACTACTTTGGCTAAAACATTCTTAAGTAGTATTTTTACCTTAATTACGGTAGTGCTTTATCGTTTAATATTCTTTTCTCCTTACAGCAGAGAATGAGACAGAACAGGTTAAAAATAGTGATTTTTGCCATCATATTGGTGGCTTTAACATACCTGTTAAAATTGTTTTTTATTCAGGTCATTGATTCTCGTTACAAAGATGAAGCCTTTAACAATGCCATAGAACGCAAAATTGTGTATCCATATCGTGGCATTATTTTCGACAGAAATGGTCAACTTTTGGTGACCAATACGCCGGTGTATGACATTACGGTAATTCCTAAAAAAGTAAAAATTGAAGATACCGCTGAATTCTGTAGGGTGATGAGCATTACCTTAGAAGAATTCAAAGAAAAAATAGCGGCAGCTAAAAAATATTCTAAAGTAAAACCATCTTCATTTATTACCCAACTTTCTAATGAAGATTTTGCTTGGATACAAGATAAATTAGTCGATTATCCAGGATTTGAAATTGTTGCCCGATCGGTTCGCACTTATCCGCATAAATCTATGGCCAATGCCTTGGGTTATATTGGAGAAATCAATAAAGCCCAAATTGAAAAATTTGGAGAACAAAATTACCGCTCAGGAGATTATATCGGGATCAGTGGAATAGAGTCTAAATACGAGCAGTTTTTACGCGGACAAAGGGGGGTTAAATTTGTGATGGTGAATGTGAGAGGGGTTGAAAAAGGACCCTATAGCAATGGCAAATATGATACCCTTTCAGAAGCCGGCAAAGATTTATTCAGTGGGGTTGATTTAGAATTGCAAAAATATGCAGAGTATTTAATTCAAGATAAAGTAGGCAGTATTATCGCCATTGAACCTAAAACAGGAGAAGTGCTTACCATTGTTTCGAGTCCGAGCTACGACCCTAACATGTTGAGAGGGAAAGATTTTAGAAAAAATTACGTTAAACTTTTACGCGATCCGGTTAAGCCTTTATTTAACAGACCATTAATGGCCATGTATCCTCCCGGGTCAACCTTTAAACTCATCAACGCTTTGATTGGGTTAAATGAAGGCATTATTGATACCAGTACCGTAATCCCTTGCAATCGGTCTATCGTCAATTGTCATGGTAGTCATTCTCATGCCAATTTATTTGAATCTATTCGGGTTTCCTGTAACCCTTATTACGTGGGGGTATTCAAAAAAATCATCAATAGAGACGTATCTCCAAATAGATTTAAAGATTCAGAAATAGGTTTTGACCATTGGAGAGAACAGGTATCAAAATTTGGCGTCGGCAGAAAAATTGGTATTGATTTACCCAACGAAAAAAAAGGACAATTGCCTACCAATAAATTTTATGACAAAATATATGGCGATGGACATTGGGCTTTTTCAACCATTTATTCCTTAGGTTTAGGACAGGGTGAATTAGGCCTAGTGCCTATACAATTGGCTAATTTAGCGTGTATCATTGCCAACAAGGGATATTATATTGCCCCACACTTAATTCGTGGCATTGGCGATCGTCACCATAAATTAAAAGAATATACCATCAAACACCAGGTTGACATTAACCCCAAACATTTTGATTTTATTACTTTAGCGATGCAAGCAGTAGTACAAAGGGGTACTGCTACTATGGCCAGAAGTAAAAACATACAAATTTGCGGCAAAACGGGTACTGCGCAAAATCCACATGGCAAAGACAACTCTTTGTTTATCGGATTTGCCCCTATGCATGACCCAAAAATTGCCATTTGTATCGTACTTGAAAATGCAGGTTGGGGAGCAACGGCCGCTGCACCTATGGCAAGTTTAATTATTCAAAAATATTTAACAGGCACCATCGAAGACCAAGCAAGAGAAGATTATGTTGTAAAAGGTAATTTTATAGAATAATGAGAAACAACGACGGATTCACCGAGGGCATTGATTGGATGACAGTTTTGTTGTACATCACACTTACCACTTTTGGTTGGTTAAATATCTATGCTGCCGTTTATGACCCAGAATTGAATCAAAGCATTTTTGACTTCAACTATAGTGCTGGTAAACAATTGCTTTGGATTGCGTGTTCTATGATATTAATCGCCTTTTTAATTTTAATTGATTACAAATTTTATGATGCCTTTGCCTATATAATTTATGGGGTCGTCATCTTGCTGCTCATGGCTGTTTTGGTGGCGGGAAAAGAAGTAGCGGGTTCAAAATCATGGTTTGAAATTGGGAGTATTAGGGTGCAACCTTCAGAGTTTGCAAAGTTTTCAACTGCCCTAGCGATAGCCAAATACCTCAGTGACATCTCCTTAAGGCTTGACCAAAAGAAAACCATGTTGGTGCTTGCAGGCATCATTGGCTTACCTGTTGGTTTAATTATGTTACAAGGTGATACTGGATCGGCGATGGTGTTTTCGGTATTTATTGTCGTATTATTTATTGAAGGCTTAACCCCTATTCCAATCATTTTAGGGCTCTCTGCTGGTGTATTACTCATCTTAGCCTTATTGATTGATAAAACTTATTTAACCATAGGTTTTAGTGCAATAGAGGTATTGATTTTACTCTACCTTTTTTACCTAAAAAGACATCTTCTCAAACGAATAGCAATATCCATTCTGGCTTATGGCTTTATCATTGGCGTGATTTATAGTGTAGATTATGTGGTTTACCATGTCATGAAGCCGCACCAACAAAATAGGGTAAAAGCTTTAATTAATCCAGATGGTGACCCTTTGGGATATGGTTGGAATGTAACACAATCTAAAATTGCCATTGGTTCTGGAGGTTTCTTCGGAAAGGGATTCTTAGAAGGCACCCAAACAAAATTTGATTATGTTCCAGAGCAAAGTACCGACTTTATCTTTTGTACCATTGGGGAAGAACATGGTTGGATTGGGACCTTAACAGTAATTTCGCTGTTTGTCGTATTTATGATTCGACTTTTCTATTTGGCCGACCGGCAAAAAATGCGGATGGCCAGGGTATATGGCTATTGCGTTGCTAGTATTATTTTCTTTCACTTTTTGGTGAATATTGGGATGACTATTGGCTTGTTTCCTGTTGTAGGGATTCCTCTTCCGTTTTTTAGTTATGGCGGTTCTTCCCTTTGGTCGTTTACAATCTTATTGTTTATCTTCTTAAACCTCGATGCAAGTAAAAGTCACGTATTATAAGCCTATTTCAAGCGATCGACATTTTACCAAAAATCAGAGGGGCTAATAACACTGGCGTTTTGATCAAATCTATAACCAATTACTATTTCACTTGAGCCTTTTGAGGTGCTTCTAAGTCCCGAAATGGTGAAGTCATACGACAAACCCACTTCAAATTTCTTGGCGATTACCGCACCAAGCATTACCACTAAAGCATCTTGTGGCCTAAAACTTAATCCTCCCCACATATTACCATTGTATTTAATTTTAGCATTGATATCTGCTTGAAATGTTTTGTTCGAATATTTCAGTAAGGTAGAAGGAATAAATGTGGTTCCTTTATTGATTTTAATATCGTATCCTGCCGTAAAATAATAATGCCTATTTAGGGTTGAATTATATTGGGTAGAAAAATTTGGGTCTAATTGATTATCAAACAATTGTGTTACAGATAATCCTGCAAAATAATCATACGAATAAAACCATAAACCGATGCTTCCGTCAGGATGAAAAGCACTGAAATTAGTAATCGTAGGATCATTAGGGTCTTGTCCTGTGGAAATGATTGGCTTTAAAGAATATTGAATTCCACCAACTTGTGCACCCATGGCTAAGAAATGTTTGGGGTCTAAAGGCAAATGAAAAGCATAAGTACCATATCCCGATAATTTACTCAAAGGAC
>JBIKPL010000239.1:0-4855 GCA_044357485.1 Cytophagales bacterium | reverse complement strand
AATATTTTTAAAGTTAATTTTTAATTAATTAATGATCTACGATATATTTTTGAAATATATTCTGCGAATATTTAAAAGTTCTAGAGGTACGAACAATAAATCTTTAAATTTTAATTTAGACCCACCCTTTTCAATCCAAACGTTTAACGGTACTTCAATGATGATTTTTCCTGTTTTATCCTTGCCAAATTCTTGTATAATTCTGGCAATTAATTCCACATCAAAAAGCCATTTACTTAAAAATTTGTCTTTACAAACAACAGGAATTAAACTTTTATGAATAACTTTTGCACCACATTGCGTGTCATAAACTTTCAATTTTAGAACCAAACTTGCCATAGTTGCAAAAATACGTCCTAAATAATGTCTTGAGAGTTTTCTATCTATATTAGAGCCCAATCGTTGCCATCGTGCTCCCATTCCAAATAACAATGTTGGATTTATCAGTAATTGATTAAATATTAAGATAATTTCTGAAGGAGGTGAAGCAAAATCTGCATCAAGATAAGCAAAGTAGTCAAAATCTTTTTCATGTTGATGCATCTTCAGCAAACCGGCTCTTACAGCTTCAGCTTTACCTTGATTTTGAGGAAGATTTAATGAAATTACTTTGTCAGGAAATTGTTTCGCTAATGTATTTAAAAGTGTTAGAGTATTATCTTTACTTCCATCGTTTACCAGGCAAAAAACAATTTCGTTTCCAGAAGCAGTAATAAAATCAATAAATTCTGTTTTTGGAAATCGCAATTCTTCATTATAACACGGGATAATTATAGCTATTGACGACATTTAAAATATTTATTAAGTCCAAAAGTAACATTTTAAATTTATTTTTTTGCTTTTATTAAATATTTAATGACAGTATTTTATTAAATCAATTCCTTCATTCACTGACTCTCTGTATCGAAAAATCACAAGAAGTCCACATCCATTTTTCGTGGAATCTAATTTTAACGTTGAGTAGCATTTCAGGTATTTCAAAATACATTTTTCTGTCATAAGTTACCCTCTATAACTACTCGTTCGTCTGTCCTTGAATATTTCCCCCTTCATATTGGGTTATATAAATATTCACTTATTGATGGTAAAAAAATAGTTTATGCGCTTATTTATCCAATTTAAGAATTGCTAATTGTTTGAATTTCTTAATGCTGTAGTTCATTTATTAAAAAATTATAATGAGCTAAAAAAAACGTCCACTTAATCTTCTTCCTCTAATCCCAAAAAATCATTGTAAGCAGCTTGTAACTCTCTAAAAGCTTTGGTGTCGTTCATTTCCTGCGCTGTAATCAAACCATTTTTATAGGTTTTTTCTGCATCTTCTCTCCTTCCTAATTTTGCATAGAGTGCCGCAGCATGATAATACGTGCCAACATAGTAGGCATGCCATTGCAATAATCCTTCATAATATTGCAAGGCTTTTTGTTCGTCAATAGCAAGATATTCAGTGGCTAATGCGTAAATAACGAAAGGATCGTTAGGGTCTTCTCGATAAAATTCTAATAATTGTTCTAATCTTAACTGGCTCATTCTATAACTTTTTCAATTATTCACGTATATTGTCATCAAAACAAATTTAACCATCAAATTATATATTGCTATGAAGATTCTGGTTTGCATTAGTCATGTACCTGACACAACAACAAAAATAGCATTTACTGACAACAATACTACACTAAATACGACAGGAGTTCAATTTATTATAGGACCTTATGATGAATATGCCTTGGCTAGAGCGGTAGAATTTAAAGAAGCAGATGCCTCAGTTCAAATTACGGTATTAAATGTGGGGTATGCCGATACCGAACCTACCATTAGAAAAGCCTTGGCAATAGGTGCTGACGATGCGGTACGAATTGATGCAAGTCCTTCAGATGCCTTTTTTGTAGCCACACAAATTGCACATTATGCTAAAGATAAAAACTTTGATTTAATTTTAATGGGTCGTGAATCCATTGATTTTAATGGTGGTTTGGTGCATGGTTTTGTAGGCGAATTATTGGGAATACCAAGCGTATCTCCTGTAATGAAACTTGAATTAAGTGGATCCAAAGCTACTGTTTCCAAAGAAATTGAAGGAGGCAAGGAAGTACTTGAATTGAACTTACCTTTTGTTGCTGGTTGCCAAGAACCAATAGCGGAATGGAAAATCCCTAACATGAGAGGAATTATGTCGGCAAAAACTAAGCCTTTAGCAGTTATTGTCCCTATTGCAGCCGATGAATTGGTTACACTTCAAGGATTTGAGCTTCCTGCGCCTAAATCAGGCGTAAAATTAGTGGATGCTGCCAATGTGGAAGAATTGGTAAACTTGCTTAAAAACGAAGCGAAAGTCATTTAATAGTGATGAGTTTTGAATTATGAGTTTTAAGTAAAAAACTCAAGTTCAAGATTACCACAATAAATACTCAAAACTCAACACTAATAATTCATAACTAAAAATATTATGTCAGTAATCGTATTTGTAGAAACCGACAATGGAACTGTAAAAAAATCGTCTCAAGAAGCCGTATTTTATGCTTCCGAATTAGCAAAAAAACAAAATACAGTGGCTGTGGCTGTAGCACTTGGCGCAGCAAATGAATCGTCTTTGACTGCTTTAGGCAACTTCGGCATCGCAAAAGTATTGCATGTGGCCAATGACAGGTTAAACACACCGTCTTTAATGGCGTATGCGAGCGCAATCGCAGCCGTAGCCAATACGTCAGGGGCCAACACCATCATTTTGGCTAAATCTTCTTTGGTCGATGGCATTGCTTCTCGTTTAGCAATTAAATTAAAAGCTGCAGTAGTCACTAATGTAGTTGAATTGCCTAATTTAACCAATGGGTTTTCTGTAAAAAGAGCTATTTACACAGGAAAAGCATTTGCTAATGTAAGTATGAATGCTCAACATAAAGTGTTGGTGATTAAGAAAAATGCGGTTACTTTAATCGAATCTTCAGCAACTGCAGCTGTTGAAAAAATGGAGATTTCTTTAGACGATAAAGATTTTTCAGTTGTTCAAAAAGAAGTTCAAAAAGCTACTGGCGAAGTATTATTACCAGAAGCTGAAATTGTAGTTTCAGGTGGAAGAGGCCTAAAAGGTCCTGAAAATTGGGGAATTATTACTGACTTAGCCAAAGTTCTTGGGGCTGCCACAGGTTGTTCAAAACCAGTTTCTGACATGGATTGGAGGCCGCATCACGAACATGTTGGACAAACAGGTGTAAAAGTGAGTCCTAATTTGTATATTGCCGTCGGAATTTCAGGGGCCATCCAACATCTTGCTGGAGTAAATGCATCTAAAGTAATTGTAGTGATTAATAAAGATCCTGAAGCACCGTTTTTTAAAGCTGCTGATTATGGTATTGTGGGTGATGCTTTTGAGGTATTACCTAAACTTACAGCCGCATTTGCTAAAGTTTTAAACAGTTAATTCAAAGTGAATAAAATTAAATTAGACATATTAGGACTGTCTTCTAGTCAATCTCAAACCGGCTCTTTTGCCTTGGTATTAGGGGAAGAAAAAGGCAACAGGCGATTACCAATTATCATTGGAATGTTTGAAGCCCAAGCTATTGCCATTGAAATTGAAAAAATAGAACCAAACAGACCTATGACCCATGATTTGTTTAAGTTTTTTGCTGAAAAATTTAACTTTACGGTAGAAGAAATATTTATTTCTGAATTTCGTGAAGGAGTGTTTTTTGCTAAAATTGTTTCTACTGATGGGACTCGTACCGTAGAAATCGATTCTCGTCCTTCAGATGCTATCGCAATAGGACTTCGATTTGGGGTGCCTATTTACACTACCGAATCCATTTTGTCAGAAGCAGGCATTGTATTAAGTGATACAGATGAAGAGGAAGAGGTTGATGAAACGCATGAAGTCGTGGAAAGCAAATCCAAAACAAAAGAAGAATTAATGAAAGAAATGACTGTAGATCAGCTCAATGGAATGCTTGAAGAAGCGATTTCAAACGAAGACTACGAAAAGGCAGCTTTTATTAGAGATGAAATTAACAAGAGAAATTAATATTACTAATCAGTACAATGTAGCCCCTATATTGTACTGATTTTTTCTTTAATTTTGATTATTCTTTAACCAATAAGCGCTACTTTTTTGATATATTTTCCAAAAGCACCAACCCCAAACAATACCGGTTACACCTCCTGCCAACACATCTCCAGGATAATGAACTCCCAAATATACCCTACTCAATGAAACCATTGCCGCCCAAATAAATAAGGTGTATCCAATCCATTTTTGATCAGACTTAAAAGCCATAAATATGAATGTTGCTAAAGCAAAAGTATTGGCTGCATGAGAGGAAATAAATCCATATTGACTTCCTGCTGGCTTAATGATATGTAACTGTGACTTGATAGAGTCATCATGGCATGGACGCAAGCGTTTAAAGGTAGGTTTGCAAAAGCTTGACGCAAACTGATCGGCTACTGTAATCGTAAGAACCAAAGTTAAAATGGCAATCCAACTTGTATTTTTTAATTTATAAATCAATAAACCAATAAGTACAACATATAAGGGAATCCAAATGTATTTTCCTGTAATGAGCAGCATCAGTTCATCCCAAAATGGGCTATATTGTTGGTTAAAAAACTCCAATATAGAACGGTCTATTTGATTTAAATAATCTAACATATTTTACAGATTTACAAACAGTTAATCAAATCCAGTGGATGTCTTTTTTTAACAATTGCAGGGTTTTAAATTCTTCGCTACCGGGAAGTGTTTGCACGTTATAGTCCCAATTACAAACAGGAGGCATACTCATTAAAATTGACTCTGTTCTACCATCAGTATCCAATCCAAACTTTGTGCCTTTATCGTAAACCAAGTTGAATTCAACAT
>JBIKPL010000238.1:0-4857 GCA_044357485.1 Cytophagales bacterium | reverse complement strand
CGATAGGTTTCGAGTTGCCTTGCTAAATCGCTATTGATGGTACAACTTACTTCATTCAATACCTTGAGCGACAAATATTCAGATGCTTTAAACAAACTATGTTTCTCTAATAAATTAAATAAGTTGTTGCTTACTTCATTGCGTTTTTGTTCGTCTTTTTTGAGAGTTACCAGCATGGCATCAATAGAAAACTGCATTTCAATAAAAACAGAATCCAAAGGTTTTCCACAGTTTTCCAACAACCAAAAATGAGCCTCGATGGCATCTTTAAACAAACCACTTTTATACAAGCGATTATCGGTATAATCTAGCGTTCGAAAAGCTTGAATAGTAGCCGGAATTTCTTTAGTACGGTATTGCGCCACGGTTGCTACCGAACTTACTAATTTACGCACAGGTAAAAACCAGCTTACATAGCTTTCTTTGGGCAAGGCTTGTAAAAACAATTGGTCTTCTTTTTGAATGCGTTTTTTTTCTTGCAAAATAGCCTTGCCTGGTTTTGTTTGCACCTTAAAAAGTGCATCAGTAGCATACATTTTCTCTAAATAATCCCAGGCACTTAGGGCTTGTTCACGGCGAGGGTGTTGTTGGGCATATTGCTCAAACCATTGGTTTTCTTGGCCTTTGGTAATTTTTATGGTTTGTGTATTGCTTAATGATTCTCCATTAATTTCAATTTCTTCTCCGTTTAAAATAACAAGCAATGGCTTATCATCGATCGATTTTAAATAACCCATCCCCAAATCGGTGTTGGCATAAGCAAGTTTAAAATTCCCATTGGCATCAATGCTTGTTTTTGAAATAAGATAAGTTTGCAAACCATTAAAGCCTTCTAATCGAATTTCTTGATTGGCTAATAAGGATAATTTACCCAAAATAGTTTGGGCGAATGAAGTAAATACTATGAAGTTGAAAGTTACAAATAGAACGATGTATTTAAGTTTCATAAATTTTGTAAAGTGTAAAGTTTGTAATATTAAATTCAGGCGGTGTTTATTTACATTATATACTTTTAATCCCAATACCAGCATCATTTTTAACTGAATATAAGATTGATGAATGCTCTCTAGTGAACCAATCTTTTTCACAAATATATCACAAGAAAGTGATTTCAACTGAAAGCAATCGGCAGATTTTTTTTACTTAACCCATTGGTTTTACTTGGTGTAATTTCATGATGCCAAACATTAGCCAACTTCACATCAGTAATTGGCACTACTACTCTTAAGTTAAACTTACCTAATTGTTGGTCGTTAACCACTATTGCAGGTCGTAATTTACTTATTTCTTGTCCTCTAGTAGGATTGAAATCTACCATCCAAAATTCCCATTGATTAATACTCATCTACCACATCATTTGAGTTGTCTAAATCTTGTACCTCTTTACTTTTATAGTATTTCTGGGTCTTAGATGCATTTGCTTCAATTTTCATTTGAGTATACATCGCATCCATATCAGTAGAAGCCAATAAATCAATCAATCTCATTTTTTATGGTTCGCATGGCTTAATAAGAATACCTGCATTTGTTTTTTCTATTTATGTAACTACTCACCCCCTAATTAACTAAATTATATTTTTAAAGGTGTGGATAAACTATATTGCAAATAGTCCTAGTTTGACGTGTATTTTTTAAACCTTTTTTAATGGAAAGTTTTGTTTACTTATCTATAATGTTATGTTATTAACTTTATGTTTAATAATTAGTACCTGCTAAAAAACTCAACTTACATCATTTGTAAATCATTTTTAGTAAATACACTTAAAATTATGATGCTAAAATGGGCACTCGATTTAATTGAAATGATTGGCTAATCCGCTTTGCGTTAGCGGGAGAGGCTTTGTTTGAGCTTCCCGAAAAATCGGGATGAGTGCCGATCACGCGACCGAAGGGAACGCCCTATGAAATGAATAGTTTATCTATGCTATTATAATCAAACTAGTGCACCACTTTAATGAAATAAAATCAAATACCCTTGCATTTAAACGGTTAAAGCAAAAGCTTAAATGTCTAAAAATTAACAAATTAACTATTTTTTAGCAACCCCTAAGTAGTTTATAAACAATGCTAATCTTTCTCTGTTTTTACCGGACAACAATGGTTTTTTACAAACAAGATTGTCCCCCCTTTTAATTAAGGCGTAAAAAAATTTAAACACTTGATTGTACAAATAGATAAGCGCTTTTATCCCTTACACAACATCAAACAAAAGTCTTTAACATGTAACCTACCAATACCTTTATAGGTAGCTACATCCGATAATTCATCCATGGTAACAACATATTTAGGATAATTATCAGATATGTTTAGTAAGTTTCCAAATTCTCTTTCAATTGTTTCTTCATTAGATAATAAATAAGCCACTTGTACATAAATTTTTTCTCCCATTTTTTCAGCAATAAAATCTATTTCCTTATCGCCATCTTTACCAACAAACACCATGTATCCAGCTATTCGTAAATGTAAATACACAATATTTTCCAACAATTTATGTATATCATTTGCTTTATAACCAACAATCGAATTTCGGATGCCAATATCCTCAAAAAAATATTTTTCACCAATTTCAAATATTTTTTTACCTTCAATATCAGCACGTTTAACTTTACAAATCAAGAAAGAGGTTTCTAAATAGGCTAAATAATCAATAATTACCTGAGTTGATATATTTATTTTTTGTGATTTTAGATAATCACTAATTTTTTTTGCAGAAAATAAACTGCCAATATTATCTGCCAAAAATGCGATTAAATTTTCCAAAAATGTGATATTTCGTATATTAAAACGTGTAACAACATCCTTTAAAACAATGGTATTATAAATACTTTTTAAATATTCGTTTGCAAATTGCACCTCGGGATTTAAATTGATTAAAAAAGGTAACCCGCCTATTTTTAAATAGTTATTAAAAGTGATTACCGTATCGTTAACATTATAAAACATCAAAAATTCCTCATAACTTAAGCCATGTACCCTTATTTCAATATATCGTCCGCTTAAAAAAGTGGCCAACTCACCCGATAATAAATTCGCATTACTTCCTGTACAATAAATATCGAAATTATCACGAGTAACTAAATCTCTTAAAACAATTTCAAACGATTCAATATCCTGTACTTCGTCTATAAATAAAGCAATTTTTTTATTTTCAACGATTGTATTTGTAAGATAATTAAATAAATCGCTATCATTTTTAATGCCAGCAAATTCGTGTTGTTCTTTATTAATGTAAACAATTTGCGTAGCAGGATTTTGTTGTTGTATTAAATCTTTAATTTGTAACAACAAATAACTTTTACCAACCCTACGTTGTCCTATCAATACTTTTATTAAGGATTTGCCCATAAATGGTTTTATTTTATCTAAATAAAACGGGCGATGGATATATTTTTGCATATAATTTATATCTGAAACTTTTCTGCAAAAATACAAAAGTTTAAACTATAAATGAAACTTTTTATAAAAGTAACAAAACTTTCGTTTATAGTTTAAATATGTAACGATATCACCACCAAACCAAAAAATAAAAAGAGTAAAAGCTCTTCCAACTTTTTCGCCTTTGTTGGTGTTTAGCCTTCAATAAGGCTAAAATCAAATATTAAAGCTCAACAAGGCGTCACCAACAATTGAATCTGTTTAATCTAGGTTTAGACGTTAAAGCTAACAGTTGTTGGTGAAGAACACCCAACAAAGTCAGAAAGGTATTAAGTACAGGGTACAAAGGTACAAAGTACAAGGTATTAAGTATTAAGTACAAAGTACAGGGTACAGGGTACAGAGTACAAAGTACAAAGTACAAAGTACAAAGTACAAAGTACAAAGTACAAAGTACAAAGTACAAAAACGATTGACTCACGTCAATCCTTTTTGTACCTAAGACCTAATACTTAATACCTAATACTTATTACCTAATACTTATTACCTAATACTTTACCTATTTAAAATCACCGTATAATCGTAATATGCGCCATCAGTTGATTTAACCGTAATGAGGTACTTACCATTTGCCGCTTCAAATTGAGCATGCAATGTATTTGCGCCTTTGGTAATTTGCATTGCTTGGGTTTTAATCATTTGCCCAATGGCATTATAAATGGTTAAATCAATGGAGGCTTCTATTGACGAGTTTATTAAAAGATTAAAGTTCCCCTCTGATGGGTTAGGAAATAAATCTACGATTTTAAATCCTTCAAAATTCACCACCGCGATGTCAGAATAGCTAAACTTTTGATCAAAATCGACTTGCTTTAATCGGTAATAAGACGTGCCTGATAGTGGATTTTCATCAACCAATAGGTAATTCAATAATGTTAATGATGTACCAGCACCTTTTACGGTGTCAATCGCTTCCCATACTTTTCCATCAACGGAACGTTCGATTACAAAATAGTCGTTGTTGGTTTCAGTAGCAGTTTGCCAATTTAGTTCAACAACATTATTTTTAAGTTTTGCCTTAAATGAAAGTAATTCAATGGGAAGCACTTCAGATGCTGTTGCAACCACTTCACCAGTTCCAAATAATTGTGCCGCAGTGTAATATTTAGAATCACTAGCTCTTAAGAATCGGATTTGAGCAAGTTGATCTGTTGTTAAATCAGTTGTTGTGTGGGTTTTAATTTTACCAGCAGTTCCTGTAGTACTATTAAAACTACCTGTCCAGCCATTGATAGTTAGTGTTTTCCCAGCGGTCCAGGAAACAGCACCACTTGGAGCAAATGTAAGCGTATGATCTCCTGTACCCAAGGCTATTGTACTATTGTCGCTTAAGGTTAACGTTCCTACTGTTTCGCTGAAACCTCCACCCGAACCGGTACTGAGTATACCACCATTCATGTTGATATTACTTGCGTCTGATAT
>JBIKPL010000237.1:0-4872 GCA_044357485.1 Cytophagales bacterium | reverse complement strand
TAAAGACAAAACCATTAAATCTACCTTCAAACTTTTTGATGCCAATATAGTCGAAGGTGTTTTAATTCCCACTGAAGACAGAATGACGGCCTGCGTTTCGTCTCAAGTTGGCTGCTCATTGACTTGTAAATTTTGTGCCACAGGTTATATGGACAGGAAACGAAACTTAGACCCAGCAGAAATTTACGACCAAGTCGTACACATTAAAAATCAAGCAGAAGGACATTACGATGTTCCATTGAGTAATATTGTGTATATGGGCATGGGTGAACCTTTGTTAAATTACCAAAATGTGCTTAAATCAGTGGAATTAATTACCTCCCCTGAAGGCTTAAATATGTCGCCTAAACGTATTACCGTCTCCACGGCAGGTGTGGCCAAAATGATTAAAAAGTTAGGCGATGATGGCGTGAAATTTAATTTAGCCCTTTCCCTACATGCTGCTAATGATGAAAAGCGTAATCAAATTATGCCCATCAACGAAACCAATACTTTAGAAGCATTGGCAGAAGCATTAAAATATTTTTATGACAAAACCGGGACTAAAGTCACTTATGAATACATTGTATTTAATAATTTTAATGACAGTCTTGAAGATGCAAAAGAGCTTTATGAGTTCAGCAAAAACATTCCTTGCAAAATCAATATCATTGAATACAATCCAATAGAAGAAGCCGATTTTGTAAATACGACCGAAGATAAATTGTTTGCTTTTGGTAGGTATTTAGAAGACCGTGGCGTGGTAGTGGTTGTAAGAAGAAGCCGTGGTAAAGATATCGACGCAGCTTGTGGTCAACTGGCCGGAAAGAATAAAAAATAAACACCAAAAATTTGACAACTCTAAAAAGAGTTGTCAAATTTTAAGTTGTCAAATTGAATTAATTTGGGCTTGCTGAAAAAAATTGCGTACCTATTAATCTTTACTTTCACTCTAATATTTGTCAACTATTTATTCACTTGATAAAAAAAGTAACCAACGAAAATCAAGACTCCGCCACGGCGGACATTTGTATAAAAAATGCTACGAATTTCTCCATTACGCTGAAACAAACTCGTCCACAAATTTGTTGGAAACACAAAATAATCGTGTGGCTCAAACAGTGTTTTGTGTTTAACCGCTTCATGGAGCAATCCCGAGAATATCGGGATAACGCATTTTTTATAAGGTCGAATGCAAGACAATTCAAAGATTGCGCATAATTTGCTTGCATTTTACAGTCTGTTTTTAATCATAATTTACTGATATTTAAAATGTTAGTATTTTTTTCAGAGACCCTAATTAAAATTTTGTTGATAGAATTTTTGCAAATATGACAAGCCAATAGAATTTATAAATTCACCTTCTATCACATGTTTTTTAAATTCACAATGTGGATAATCTGTTTTAAAAGAATTTATGATATTGTTTTTTTCGTTTATATAGGAACAATACCATTTATTGAAAGCTCTATTTGGGATTTGTGACTGAGATAATATGATAATTTTTGAATGAGATTGATTGTATTTTATTTTTTTAAATAAATCATAAATTACAACAATGTCACCTTCTAATAATTGAATGAAATTAGTTTTACTGCATAATAAAACACCAGTGATTTCATTTTTATAATTATATGATGATGCTTTGTAAATAATTTCTTCTATAAAATCATCATCAACACTTTTAAATCTATCGCTATATAAAAGTAAATTTACTAACATAATAATGTGTGTTTTTTGAGTGTAAACGATACCCAAACATAAAATTAAGATTCCAATAAAAATATGGTAATTTGCAGACTAGTTTATGTTAAAACAAATATCATTAGCAAGATTCTAGCATTAGATTGTTTAATTTAATTCTGTCTAGTATCCCAATACTTTTGTTTTGAACAGAAATCAGGCCATCTTTTTTCAAACTAGACAACGTTCTAATAACTTGTTCCTCTGAAGTGTTTGAGAATTCGGCTACTTCTTTTCTTGACAAAATCACATTTAAAAAGCCATTGGTTTGACCAAAATAAGTTTCAAAAAATATCAAAGAATAAGCAACCCTATTTTTCACTGAAAACTTATTGTTGACATACACCTTGTTTTGAAAATTTTGAAATTCTTCATTCAAAAGATTCAATAGTTCATTATTGATTTTGATAGAATTATTAATCAAGTCCCTAAATACTTGTTGAGGGAAATAGCATAACTTAGCTTCACTGACAGCATAAGCACTGTTTTGATTTTTTAAAATCACCTTATTGGATAAATTACCAAATAATTCACCTGGTTTTTTTAGGGATATGATTTGCTTATGGTCACCACTAATGGACTTTGTAATTTTCACAAAACCAGTTTTAACAATATATACCCCATTACTAGGCTTGTTTTCTCTAAAAATTAACTCATGGTTTTTATAATCAACTTCCAATTTTGAATCATTTATGCGTGCTTTATCTATTTCTAGATTAAATAATATACAATTTGAATTTGTACAAATTGAACAAGATTCATTTAAGTTTTCAACCATTAAAGTATTTTTTTTTATAAATACAAATGTAATCACTGGGAAACTTTCAAAAAATAAACAAAAAGCATACTTAGGTATGTAATTTAACGACAAATATATGATGCATTCAATTACTTTTCAATTTGACAACTCTTTAAGAGTTGTCAAATTGAAAAGTAATTCTTATTTTGAAGCAACCAAGGCTTGTTTTACATCTGCGATAATATCATCAATATGTTCTAGACCAACCGATATCCTGATTAAGCCAGGGAAAATTCCTACCTGAGCCCTTTCGGCATCACTTAATTTAGAATGCGTAGTAGAAGCAGGATGTGTAGCAATGGAACGACTATCTCCAAGATTGGCAGAAAATAAAATCATATTTAAGCTATCCAAAAATTTACGTCCACGATCAATACCACCTTTAACATTGAAAGTAACAATTCCCCCACCCGCTTTCATTTGTTTTTTTGCCAACAAATAGTGAGGATGTGAAGGTAAAAAGGGATACTTTACTGATTCAATTTCATCATTACTTTCTAAATATTCGGCCAATTTCAAGGCATTTTCACAATGCCTGTCCATACGAACAGCCAAAGTTTCAAGGCTTTTTGATAAAATCCAGGCGTTAAATGGCGACAACGCTGGCCCAGAATGACGCGCAAAAAAACGGATGTCTTTTATGATTTCTTTGGATGCCAAAATAACACCACCAATCGCACGACCTTGTCCGTCTATAAATTTTGTAGCCGAATGGGTAATAATATGCGCCCCAAACTTTACAGGTTGCTGTAAATAAGGCGTAGCAAAACAGTTATCTACATTTAACAACACCTTGTGTTTGTTGGCTAAATCTCCTAACCATTGCAAATCAATAATATCCAACGCAGGATTTGAAGGCGTTTCAATGAATATCATTTTGGTATTCGGCTGAATTAAAGCCTCCCATTCTTCAGGCTTGTCAATATCGGCATAAGAACTTGTGATTCCCCAACGAGGTAATAATTGGGTAAGTATTTGATGACTAGACCCAAAAATAGATCGAGATGCCAACACATGGTCACCGGTTTTAAGCAATCCTGCCATAGAGGTAAAAACCGCAGACATCCCTGACGCAACCGCAACACCGTCTTCTGTACCTTCTAATAGGCACATTTTCTCTACTAATTCATTGTTATTAGGATTAGAAAACCTTGTATATAAATTACCTGGAATTTCGTCTGCAAACAACGCTCTTCCTTGTTCTGCATCTTCAAACACAAAACTAGAGGTCATATACAAAGGAACAGAATGTTCTCTATTTTGACTGCGTTCCGTTTGGGTTCTGATGGCTTGGGTTTCGAAATGACTCATTTTATATTTTTATTTAAACGAATAATAAAGGCTAATTTTATTTAGATGATTTCACCATTTAACACAATTACACTTTTAATTGTAGCGGTTGGTTCAAGTGTTTTAGCGACGGAACAATATTTTTCCAAAGATAAAGCAACTGCTTTTTTTACTTTTTCTGGATCCAATAAAGCACCTGTAAGCTTAAAGGTAACAATAATGTCACGAAAAAGAGAAGGCTCTTTTCCTGCTTCGCGATCTCCATCTACCTCAATATCAAACCCTTCAAGTACTTGTCTTTGTTTTTTTAAAATACTTACAATATCAATACTACTACAACCACCTAACGCGACTAACAATAATTGCATAGGCCTAAAACCTTTATTTTCCCCTCCTATTTCAGGGGAGCCATCGATAGCCATTGTTAGCGCTTGTTCATTTTTTGCAATAAAATGAACTGCATCATTTTGTCTTGAAAGTGTAATTTTCATTTGTGTTGATTTTTTTAAAATTACCAAATTAAGTTTTACCGAATCCGCAGAATTGGCTATAAACAAAATTATGCCTACTTATATGAAGCAAATTTAAAATTATATTCGGTTTCTTCAATTAAAAAAAGAATATTTTAGCAAAATAAATTTCTTTATAGATATTTATCGAAATAATATTTTGTAAAACGTAATTCTGTGCTTATTTTTGTATTCGAATCTCTATACAATTGATAGAGAAAGTAATTGTTATGAACACCAATTTCATACTACAACATTTAACACTCATAAATCAAAAAATATGGCCTTAGTGATTGACCCAAACATCGACCAAGCAGCAATTCATGATATCAAAGAATTAGACCAAAAAATTAATCAATTTTTAGCTGGAGATATTGATTCAGAAAAATTTAGAGGTTTTCGTTTGGCTAGAGGGGTATATGGCCAACGTCAATTAGGTGTACAGATGATTAGGATTAAACTTCCTTATGGAAGGATTACGCCTGAACAACTGATTAGAATTGCAGACGTTTCTGATGAATTTGCAAGTGGCAATTTACATGCTACGACAAG
>JBIKPL010000236.1:0-4875 GCA_044357485.1 Cytophagales bacterium | reverse complement strand
CCAAGTAAAGAAAAGGCGCAGTTTTATAGCAAATCTATACTCAACCAACACCTCATTGATCAAACAGCAAAGGCCATGTTAAATTATCAAAAAGATGTATTGCTGTATAAAGAAGCGAAATTAACTCCTGAAAAAATCAATCAAATTAACAATCAATTTTCGTTTAAAAATAGCTATTTAGAAAGCAACGCTTATCAAAATGTTTTTGACAGTACCGCTGCCAGCGTCGGGCTTACAGCCGGAATTATGATTTATGCTTTTATATTACTTTATGGTATTCAGGTGATGCGCGGGGTTATTGAAGAAAAATCAAATCGTATCTTAGAAGTATTGGTCATTGCTGTAAAACCATTTGAATTAATGATGGGAAAAATTTTAGGCATAGGGCTAACAAGTATTTTACAATTTAGCATTTGGGTCGGTATTACTTCAAGTATTTCTTGGGGAATAAAATCGTATTTTAAGTTAGACATGTATGCCAATGAAAATATTGGAGAAACCCTAACATTTATCAAAGACAGTTCAAAGGCGATGGAGATGAATAGGTTAATTACGGCCCTTACGGAAATTAATTTACCATTGATGTTATTGGCTTTTTTTGCCTTTTTTATATTGGCATATTTGCTTTACAGTGCCTTATTTGCAGCCATCGGTGCAGCTGTTGACGCAGAAACGGATACCCAACAATTTGTATTGCCCATAACAATACCTTTACTTGTTTCGTTTTTATTGGCGCAAAACATCATCAATAATCCTGATGGAAATTTAGCATTTAGCCTGTCGATGTTTCCCTTTACTTCACCCATCGTAATGATGTTGCGTTTACCTTTTGGCGTACCCATGTGGCAATTCATGTTATCTTTAGGCATTTTATCGCTTTCGTTTTTGTTTTTTACCTTTCTTTCAGCAAAAGTGTTTAGGGTAGGAATATTGATGTATGGCAAAAAAGTAACCTTTAATGAATTGGGAAAATGGTTGTTCTATAAATAAATAACCATTGTAAATCAGTATTTTATATAATATATTTAAAAATCGTTTGATGGATTGCGTTGTAATTCAGAATGATTTTTAACTTTGTAAGTTGAATAAGCAGTATAACACTTAAATAAATGGACTTGGATTTTGAAAGACCTATTGTCGAGCTTGAAGCAAAACTAGCAGACATGAAGCACATTGCTGACGAAAATGATGTGGATGTGACTGATGCGGTGAAATCACTGGAAGAAAAAATTAAAAAATTAAAAAAAGATACGTATCAAAATTTGACACGCTGGCAAAGGGTTCAGCTATCTCGTCATGCTGATCGTCCGTATACCTTAGACTATATTCCTGCAATCTGTGATAAATTTATCGAACTCTTTGGCGATCGTAATGTAAAAGACGATAAAGCCATGGTGGGAGGTTTTGGTGAAATAGAAGGTCAAACTTTTATGTTTATCGGTCAACAAAAAGGTAGAAATACCAAACAACGTCAGTACCGTAATTTTGGGATGGCTAATCCTGAAGGCTATCGTAAAGCGTTACGGTTAATGAAAATGGCTGAAAAATTCAATAAACCGATTATTACTTTTATTGATACTCCAGGTGCGTTTCCAGGGTTGGAAGCTGAAGAGCGAGGACAAGGTGAGGCAATTGCGAGAAACTTGAAAGAAATGTTTATGCTTAAAGTGCCTGTAATTTGTATCATTATTGGTGAAGGCGCTTCAGGCGGAGCTTTAGGCATAGGAATTGGCGATAAAGTTTTAATGCTTGAAAATACTTGGTATTCTGTTATCTCTCCTGAATCATGTTCTTCTATCTTATGGAGAAGTTGGGATTATAAAGAACAAGCGGCTGAGGCGCTTAAATTGACTGCTGCGGATATGCTTAAAGCGGGGTTGGTTGATGGCATTATCAAAGAACCACTTGGTGGTGCACATGTTGATCCTGTTGCCATGGCCAATAAATTGAAAAAAACTATATTAGAAGAGGTGGCAGGTTTATTCTTGGTTTCTTCAGAACAAAGAATTTTAAATAGAATTGAAAAATTCTCCAATATGGGTGTGGTGACTGAATTGGTTTTCGATGGCACTTCACGCAATTAATGCTAATTATTTTAAACTCGACGGCGGGGCTATGTTCGGGGTTGTTCCCAAAAATATGTGGAACAAACTTAACCCCGCCGATGAGCAAAATATGACCAGTTGGGTAACGCGTTGTTTACTTTTTGCTCATCAAGAGCGGTTAATTTTAATAGATACCGGTATTGGCAATAAGCAAGATCTTAAATTTAGAAGTCATTTTGCTGTCAATGAAACCGATGATATCGAAAAAGAAATTCAAAAACTAGGCTATACTTCTAGCCAGGTTACAGATGTTATTTTTACACACTTGCATTTTGACCATTGTGGGGGTGGGGTAAAATGGAATAATGACCGTTCTGGTTATGAATTAACCTTCAAAAATGCCACTTATTGGACCCATCAAGCACATTGGGCTTTGGCGATCAATCCTAATCCACGAGAAAAGGCTAGTTTTCTAAAAGAAAATATTATGCCTATTTTTGAAAGTGGTCAATTGCAATTTATAGATCCTAAGAATTCTCCTTTTGAAAATATTAGCTTTGAAGTGGTGAGTGGTCATACCGATTCTATGTTGTTGCCCATTATTCAATACAAAGGGAAAACGATTTTGTTTACAGCCGATTTAATTCCTTCCTTGGCGCATTTACCTATTCCTTATGTCATGGCTTATGATACTCAGCCTTTGTTGACTTTGGTGGAGAAAAAAACAATATTACAGAAGGCTTTCGATGAACAATGGGTATTGTGTTTTGGGCACGACCATGTGAATGAATGTTGTACTTTGCAGCAAACTGAAAAAGGAATTCGAGCAGATTTAATATTTGCATTGGATACCATTTTTAATTAAACCTATTCCATTTAAATAAATTACAATGCAGGCAAACAGTAAAGCAACTTCTAAGAAGACCATAGGATTGGCTTTGTCTGGTGGAGGAGCACGTGGCATTGCGCATTTAGGCGTATTAAAGGCTTTTGATGAGCTAGGAATTAAACCTACCTTAATTTCAGGTTCTAGTGCTGGTGCGGTCGTGGGGGCTTTCTATGCTGCGGGTTACGAGCCCGATGATATTTATGAGACTTTAACAAAAACCAATGTATTTAGATTTTTAAGGCCTGCAATTTCAAAATTGTCTTTTTTGAAACTCGACAGGACCTCGCATATATTCAAGAAATTTCTTCCCGCTAAATTTGAGCAGTTAGAAATTCCACTGATTATTACCGCTACAGAAATTAACCTTGGCAAAACATTTTATTTTAAGGAAGGTGATTTGTTGAGATCAATTTTAGCGTCGTGTAGCATGCCCATTATTTTTGAACCTATTAAAATTGGTAACAATGTTTTTGTAGATGGTGGCGTAATGGATAACTTACCTGTTGATCCATTAATTGAAGCCAATATGGAAATTATTATTGGGGTGCATGTAAATCCTAAAAACGATGATTTTAAAGCCATTACCATAAGAAGTATTGCAGAACGTAGTTTTCAACTGGCTTTGTCCTATAATGTCAAAGAAAGAAAACCTAAATGCGATATTTTTATAGAGCCGCAAGAGTTAAAAGGGGTTAAGCTTTTTGAAATATCGAAATCAAAATTGATTTTCGATTATGGTTATCAGGCAGTAATGAGAGATAGGGAAGCAATATTGGCAATTGTAAATGCTTAAAATGAAATACATATTGTCAATCACTATGCTGTGGTGCTTTCATTTTTCATTTGCACAAAACAAATCTGAAGATGCCGATTTGTTAGAAGAAAGGTACATTACTTATAAGTTAGCAGGTGATGGTATTGATACCAAAGGTAAAATGAAGTCAATGAAAAAAGCCATTAATCGCATTGCTTTGGCACGTGATACGAGTGCTATCGAAGTATTGCTAGATATTTATATTGGTTATGATGCTACAGATAATGATGTAAAAGAATTGGCCTATATAACTTTGTTGCAATTTAAACCAGAGATTTTTCCGAAATTAAACCTTAGAATTTTAAATGCTGAATACAAGTACGGTATCCAAAGAAATACGCATACCGATTACATGGATTTAATGGCTTTAAAAAAGAAATTAACCCAATAATTATTCTGGGTGGTAAACCGCAAAAGTTTTGTCGGCATAGAAAACTACTATCCGTTCAATTTTTTTGTCATTCATTCCAAATAAAGGAGGAATAGGAGTGTTTATTGGGTTGGATGTTGTAGAGGCTTCTTGTGCAGGTGTTGTATAGTGGGGTGTTTCGGTAGTCATATTGGGATTGTTAATATTTAAGGGTTCATTTTTTGGGGTAGTATTATAGGGTTGTAGGGGTTCTTCTTTAACTATATTTTCTTCCGAAATAGTATTCATCATTGGCTTTGCTTGTGTTGTTGTATTTTGTACTTCTTCTAAACGATCATTTTCTAATACTTGCTTAACAAAATTGATATTTTGGTAGGCTGATTTAGTTTTTTTAGCTGTTTTAGACTTGACCGCTGTCTTGTCTGTGTTTTTTTCTTTTAAATCATCTTCAGATGCAAATAAATCTAACTGTAGCATATCTCCTGTACCATTTATTAACCAAATAGGATTGTATTGTGGGAATGTTAAAATAAGCTTCTGTACAATGTCTATACTTGGCTTATTTCGTCCCGAAAGTATATGTGACATGCTAGGTCGCTGTACGCCAATTGAATCTGCAAACGTGGAAGGACTTAAGCCTTCTGTTTCCATTACAATTTTAACACGATCAGTTAAGGTATTTTCCATATTGTGTTACAAATGTAAATTAAATATTGGTAAATAACAATAGGTGAAAATTACAAATGTAAATCATCTG
>JBIKPL010000235.1:0-4890 GCA_044357485.1 Cytophagales bacterium | reverse complement strand
AGGTCAATTTGATTGGTGCCAATACAGAATGCCCCCACAGCCATTAATTTATTGGCATGTTGCAATACTTTTTCGGTAACCATGGTTTTAGAACGAAGTCCTAAGATGGAAACGTTTTTAATGCGCTCACAAAGTTCTTCTTCATCCATGGCACCTTTTACCCATTCCACATTATAACCTTCTTTGGTAAATAATTCTACCGCAGCAGGGTGAATGTTTTCAAGCAACAATACATTGATCCTGTTTTTAGGATAAGATAGTCTTGTCGGGAAACCGGCATGGTGTAAAAACTCATCTAAACTTGGGGCAATATGGTCGGCCTTGTCGGTTACGGCATCTCTGCTGATGTTTTCGGTAAAAGCATAAAACCTGTCGGCTATTCCGGCTTCTTTGATTTCGAAATCGGTATATCCGTCACCGATTACATAAATTTCACCCTCTAAGTTTAATGATTTTATTTTTTTTGCTTTACCCTTGTTAACGGTCAACTCATTGGTTTTGTCGAAACTAACGATATTGTCTTCGGCATCATACACAAAAGTGTTGGCCAAAACGTTCTCCGCTTTAATGCCATATTCGGTTACAATAGGAACAATAAATTCTTTAAAGCCATTAGAAATAATGTAGATATAATCAGCATAGGCAGTTAAAAACTCCTTATTGAGTTTAAATGAAGTGGAAACTTTCGTTTTTAATACTTCAATTAAAGGGGCAATATGACGCTTATGGGCATTTAATATTTTAATTCTTTCATTCAGCGAATCTTGCAGCGAAATTTTACCTTCCATCCCCAAATTGGTGATGCGAACAATTTCGGCAAGACAGTCGTCTTTTTTTTCATTCCCTTGTAATGAAATCTCACAAAGTACATCAAGCGCCTCTACTTTCGTGAAGGTACTGTCAAAGTCAATAATTAAGTGTTTTTTGTTTTCCATTAGAATGGTGCTATTGTCAAAGGTAAAATTTGAACAAGTGGCGAATTTCTTGATTTTTTATGATAAATGATAGAAGAGGGAAGTTTATTTTTTTAAAATATACAATTTTGAATGTTGAATTTTAATTTTTGAATTACTGCAATGAATGGAATACGCAATTTTGACCATTCATATTTTAATTTAATAGAGATAAAACAGGCAATTGCATTGGTTTATTTTTTTAATTTCGAATTAAAAATGGAATAGGAAGGGGGTTTTGAACTTATAATTTTTAATTTTGAAAATTGATTTGAATTGATTTTAAAATCATTCAAAATTTAAAATTTAAAATCCAAAATTAATAAAGCGTGATTCAAATAATTCCTGCAATAGATATGATTGATGGTAAGTGTGTTAGGCTTACTCAAGGCGATTATAACCAAAAGAAAAGTTATTTCGATCATCCATTAGAAGTGGCTAAAATGTTTGAAGGGGTTGGTATTCAGCGTCTTCATTTGGTTGATCTTGATGGAGCCCGCGAAAAACATATCGTAAACTATAAGGTTTTAGAAGAAATTACTACGCATACTGGTTTGTTGGTTGATTTTGGAGGAGGTTTACAGTCGAATGAAGATTTGAAAATAGCCTTTGAATGTGGCGCAAATCAAGTAACGGGTGGAAGTGTGGCGGTCAAAAATAAAACATTGTTTGGGGAATGGTTGCTGAAGTATGGCAGTGAAAAAATTATCCTAGGCACCGATACCAAAGATAAAAAAATAGCGGTGCATGGTTGGCAAGAAGTGAGTGATATTCATCTTTGGGATATTTTGGATGATTATTTAGACAAAGGAATCAAATATACCATTTCCACCGATGTGGCCAAAGACGGATTGTTACAAGGCCCTTCTTTTGATTTATACCAAGAAATGCAAGATAAATATCCAGCTTTGAACATCATCGCTAGCGGTGGCGTAAGTGGTTTGGAAGACATCGACAAGCTCAATGAAATGGGCATCTATGGCGTAATTGTAGGGAAAGCTTTTTATGAAGGCAGAATTACCTTGAAAGAATTTGCCAAATACCTTTTGTAATGTTGAGTTATGGGTGTTGAGTTTTTAGTATTATTTAATAGAATATTAAAAACTTCTCAGACGCAACATTAACAACGTTCCCAATACTTAACATTCATAACTCAACACTCAACACTCAATATTTTGTTAACCAAACGCATCATACCCTGCTTAGATATCAAAGACGGACAAACTGTTAAAGGTATCAATTTTGAACAATTACGCAATGCTGGAGACCCGGTTGAATTAGCCGCCATTTATGCAGCGCAAGGTGCTGATGAATTGGTGTTTTTAGACATCACCGCCACGGTTGAAAATAGAAAAACTTTAATTGAATTGGTAAGAAGGGTTGCTTCGGTTATCAATATTCCCTTTACCGTTGGCGGAGGAATAGGGTCAGTGGCAGATGTTTCTGCACTGTTGAATGCAGGTGCGGATAAAATTTCCATCAATTCCTCTGCCGTTAAAAATCCACAATTGATTGATGATTTGGCTTTGGCTTTTGGAAGCCAGTGCGTTGTAGTGGCCATCGATACTCGAAATTATGAAGGATTGGCAAGGGTGCACACGCATGGAGGGCGAAATCCAACTGCAATTGAAACAATCAAATGGGCCAAAGAAATTGAGAATAGGGGGGGAGGCGAAATTTTACTTACTTCTATGGACCATGATGGTTGTAAGGAGGGCTTTGCCTGCGAACTAACTGCTACCATTTCTTCGAATGCCAATATTCCTATTATCGCTTCTGGTGGCGCGGGTTCTATGGCTGATTTTTCGGAGGTTTTTACCAAAGGAAAAGCTGATGCTGGTTTGGCAGCGAGTATATTTCACTTTAAAGAAATTGGTATTCCTGAATTGAAATCCTACCTAAGACAAAATGGGGTAGAGGTGAGGTGCTAGTATTTTCGTTTTGATTACTTTTGTTGTTATTAATGTGTTGAAAGTAAGTGTTTTGTGTGCTTTAATTTGCGGAGGTATACTTTTTTATTTGCAAAACAAGGAATGATATATCAGTTAAATTAATGATAAAAGTCATTTTATAAGCTTTTTGTTCGCCATACTTTTGTAAGTATAATCGATATGAAATAATGTCGATTGCTGAACTTAACTATATCTCCATGTATTACATTCTAATCTTCTTTGTTGCGCACTGGTATTTGTCATTGTTTATGCAAACGTTTTTCTTGCACCGTTATGCGGCGCATCAAATGTTTACCATGAATAAATTTTGGGAACGTGTCTTTTATGTATTGACATGGTTGCTACAAGGTTCTTCTTTTTTAAGTCCTCGTGCTTATGGGGTAATGCATCGTTTACACCATGCTTACGCCGACACAGAAAATGATCCACATTCACCTTCTTATTCCACAGGTTTGTTTGATATGATGTGGAAAACAAAAGCCATTTATAACGATATTCTTCATGGAAGAGCAAAGTTAGATCCTAAGTTTTTAAAGAATGTACCCAATTGGGATTTTATTGAAAATTTAGGTGATAATTGGATGGGTCGTGTCGCTTGGGGTACTTTGTACACCTTGTTTTATATGAAATTTGTCCCTGAAGGCATGTGGTATTTATATTTGTTGTTGCCTATTCACTATCTAATGGGGCCCGTTCATGGTGCGGTTATCAATTGGTTTGCCCATAAATTTGGCTATGTGAATTTTAAAGTGAATGATACGGCTAAAAATTTATTGCCTTTTGACTTTTTAATGTTTGGTGAAGGCTACCACAATAATCACCATAAATTAGGCGGTCGTGCCAATTTTGGTGTAAAATGGCATGAGTTTGACCCCGCTTATCCCTTTATTTTATTGTTTAATGCCCTTCATATTATTAAATTAAAAAAGAACAATGATTTGAATTATATGTAAATTATACTTTCAAGGATACAAAAAAAGGAGTCTTACTACTAAGACTCCTTTTTTGTGTAAAGACAAATGTATGATTTAAGCCAACAATTGGTCAACCATTGCAATTACTTGGTCATAATTTGGTGCTGTGGTTACTTCGGGTACCAATTCAACATACTGAATCAAGTTGTTTTGGTCCACAATAATTACCGCACGACTTGATAAACCTTTAAGTGGTCCTTCGGTCATTAAGGTGTTGTAATTAGAAACAAATTCTGAATACCTGAAATCTGAGCCCGTCACAATGTTTTCAACGCCTTCTGTTTCACAGAATCTTTTCATGGCGAATGGAAGATCCATGGAAATGGCTATGCCCACGACTCCTTTTTTTGAACCCAACAATTCATTGAATTTTCTGGTTTCAGCGTTACATACTCCTGTATCTAAGCTAGGTACAGCTATCAATACTTTTATCAAATGCCCATAATCACTCAGTTTTGATTCAGCTAAATCTGATTTTACAAAAGTGAAATCAGGTGCTAGTGATCCAATGTTGGGCAAGGCCCCTTTAATTGCGATAGGATTTCCTTTGAAGTTTACAGTTGTCATAGCTTATGGAGTTGGTAGGTTTATGTTTGTTGTTGTTAATTTTTTGAATTTTAGCCTGTAGGCACATGGTTCAATATACTGAAAAATATTGTTCTATACACAAAATGATGTACTTCATTATGAATAGTGCCTCATGATTACTTCATGTACAATAAATGCTTCTACCACTTCGGCTTCTAATTGTTCATACGAAAGGTTGCCCAAATCAAGTTCAGCACCACCATTCTCAATGAAGTATTCTTGAAATACCCCAATCAACATCGCAAATGGGATTGTTTCAATTGCAATTTGTGCATACAAGGTAAAAAAAGTATGATGTTTAAGCATACAAAATTGTTTGAAATCTGTCCAGGCATGAGGTGCTGAAGTCTTGATTTTTAAGATGTTTTCTGATTTCATAGCCCTATTTTTTTGTTTCAACTGGATTGTATTTCTGGTATAATT
>JBIKPL010000234.1:0-4932 GCA_044357485.1 Cytophagales bacterium | reverse complement strand
CCCCAACCCTCTCCAAAAGGAGAGGGAGCTGACCATTAATCATAAATTTGTGATTAATTCATAGAAAACTTACTCGTTTTCAAAAACTAATGATGATTTCATCGGGATCTAAAGCCCTTCTCCTTTATAACTGAGCACGAGCGTGCGAAAGTTACGAGCGTAGCGCTGGGTTTGGGAGGAGGCTTTTTACATTGAATTTTTAGACTAAACATTTAAATGCGTTTTCCCTGATTCTTATCCTATCAATCACAATAATCCTAGGCCTATTTACTTTGCCGTTAAAGATTTGTAGATTTGACTATTAATTAAATATAATACTACCATGATAAGGACAATTATTACTCCGCAGAATACAGACCTATATATATCTATACCTCAAAAATATGTTGGTAAACGAGTAGAAATTACTTTTTTAGATTTAGACGAAATAGATGCTAAAACGCCAACCGAGCCTAAAAAAAAGCTTTCTGAACTTGCAGGAAAGCTGTCTCATGAAACAGCAGAGTCACTACAAAAACATGTAACTCAAAGTAGAAATGAGTGGCAGAATAGAACGCAAAAGTAATACTGAATAATGGCATTTATACTCGACACTAA
The DNA here is from genome assembly GCA_044357485.1 of Cytophagales bacterium. GTDB lineage: Bacteria > Bacteroidota > Bacteroidia > Cytophagales > UBA9547 > CALPQG02. The sequence continues at coordinate 4,335 of JBIKPL010000234.1, read as the reverse complement.
CATAGTCATTAATTATCTTGACGCTTCATTGCCAGTTAGTGGCATGAAAATGCTTGATAAAATAGTGGATGATGAACCTATTATATCTGTTATCACTAAAATGGAAACATTGGGCTTTAAATTCAAATCCATTTCCGAAGAAAATACGATGGAAACATTTATTAATGCCTCAACTATTTTAGAAGTTAGTAATCTAGTCGTAAATAAAACTATTGTTATAAGAAAAAATAAAAAAATAAACCTTCCCGATGCAATCATAGCGGCTTCCGCAATTGTTTTTGACCTTACCCTGATTACCCGCAATGTAAATGATTTCAAAAACATTGAAGGTTTAAAACTGATTAATCCATGGGATGTATTATCCTGATTTTTTTTGCCTTTGTTGGTCTTCTTGACCAACAAATTTTAGCATTAAAGTCTAAACCTTAAATAAGCACATTCATATGTTGGTAATGCTTGTGCCTTTGTTGGTCTTCTTGACCAACAAATTTTAGCATTAAAGTCTAAACCTTAAATAAGCACATTCATATGTTGGTGATGCCTTTATTGGTCTTCTTGACCAACAAATTTTAGCATTAAAGTCTAAACCTTAAATAAGCACATTCATATGTTGGTATTGCCTTTGCCTTTGTTGGTCTTCTTGACCAACAAATTTTAGCATTAAAGTCTAAACCTTAAATAAGCACATTCATATGTTGGTATTGCCTTGTTGATCTTTTGCCTTTGTTGGTCTTCTTGACCAACAAATTTTAGCATTAAAGTCTAAACCTTAAATAAGCACATTCATTTGTTGGTAATGCCTTTATTGGTCTTCTTGACCAACAAATTTTAGCATTAAAGTCTAAACCTTAAATAAGCACATTCATTTGTTGGTAATGCCTTGTTGATCTTTAAAATATGATTTTAACTTTGTAGAAGGCAAAACACCCAACAAAAGCGAATATCCGGATCAGAGTGTCAGAATTAGTTTATTGTGTCGGATTACAAATCCTGCGATATGGATTCGACAATACAATTGTCGAATAGCACACAACGAATAGCGATATTAGATAACTCCTCACGACGAAACACCATTACTTCTAAAACATTTTTTATAATTCCCTTCTCTCCTTTACCACAACTACTACAATTCAACTATATTTGGAAATCAATAGCTATAGATCCTGAAAACACAATACCAACATGCTTACCTTTTTACAGGCCGCCAACATTTGCAATGGAAAAGTTGTTAATTTTCAAAACGATTTCCCTGTCCGTCACTTGCTGACAGACAGCCGCAAAGCCATTATTTCAGATGCTTCTCTATTTTTTGCCATTAAAGGCGAACATCATAATGGGCATCAATATTTAAAGGATTTATACAAAAAAGGCATCAAACAATTTGTGGTAGAGCGCGAAGCGCATATCCTCAAAAGTATGTTGCCTGGAGCCAATATTATTGAAGTAAAATCGTCGGTAATGGCATTGCAACAAATTGCAGCGCATTACCGAAACACTTACCTTATTCCGGTGATAGGCATTACCGGAAGCAATGCCAAAACCATTATCAAAGAATGGTTATCACAATTGTTGAGCAAAGATTTTAACATAGTAAGAAGTCCTAAAAGTTACAACTCACAAATTGGGGTACCGCTATCGGTTTGGCAAATAAACCCTAACCATAACTTAGCCATTTTTGAAGCAGGCATTTCAAAGCCGGGAGAAATGGAATTGCTACAAAAAGTAATTAAGCCAACCATTGGCATTTTTACCAATATTGGCACGGCGCACAGTGAAGGCTTTGAAACAGATGAACAAAAAATTTCGGAGAAACTCAAATTGTTTCGCGAAAGTGAATTGCTATTTTACTGCAAAGACCAAACTTTAGTAGATGAAGTAATTAAAGCCACGTTTAAAGGCAATTTGCCACGTTTATTTACCTGGTCGAGGCTAGACGAATCGGCAGATTTAAAAATTGACATTATCCGTAGAGATATTCAAGAAACGATTATTGAAATCAATTCTTGCCATGCGGCTTACCATCAAAAATACGCCATATTCAAAATCCCATTCACCGACGATGCCTCTATAGAAAATATGATCCATTGCATTTGCGTAATGGTATTCTTAAAGGTCGACGCCCTTGAAATTCAAAACAGAATTCGCTTGTTGAAACCTATTTCCATGCGTTTAGAATTGAAAGAAGGCATTCATGGCTGCACCATCATCGACGACACCTACAACAATGACTTGGCCGGACTCAAACTTGCCCTAGACTTTTTAAGCCAACACAAACCACAAAACAAAAAAACGGTTATCCTTTCGGAAGTACTCGAATCGGGCATTGCGGACGAAGACTTGTACCAACGCATTGCAGATTTACTGGCCGACAAAAACATAGATAGACTCATCGCTGTGGGCGAAAAAATGTCGACCTATAAACATTTATTCAAGAAAAACAGCAAGTTTTATCCCGACACCACCACATTCTTGGAGACGATAGACAAGAAGATTTTTAACAATGAAATTATCTTGCTGAAGGGAGCAAGGGTTTTTGGTTTTGAAAAAATTGTAAACATTCTTGAACAACGCGTACATGGCACCATACTAGAAATCAATTTAGACGCCCTATCGCACAACCTTAATTTTTACAGAAACAAACTCAAAAACAATGTCAAAATCATGTGCATGGTAAAATCACATGCCTATGGCGCTGGCATTGTAGAAGTGGCCCATTTATTACAATTTCACCGGGTCGATTACCTCTCTGTGGCCTATGTTGATGAAGGCGTTTTGCTTCGAGAAAATGGCATTTCCATACCCATCATGGTGTTGAATCCTTCTCCACAAACTTTTGATAAATTATCGACCTATAATTTAGAACCCGAAATTTACAGCCTGTCCTTACTCAACGACTACCTAGCATACATCAATCATAAACCGGCAACCATTCATTTGGCTTTAGACACCGGCATGCACCGTTTGGGCTTTGAAGAGGGTGACTTAGGCCAATTGGTAAATATCCTAAAATCTAAAAACCACCTTAAAGTGGCGTCTATTTTCAGCCATTTGGTCGGGGCTGATGAAGACCAGTTCAATGCTTTTTCTGAAAATCAGATTGCGCTATTCAAAGAGATGGCACAAAAAATTGAATTTGGAGTAGGCTATAAAACCAATAAACATATTGTAAACTCTGCCGGAATTGTCCGTTTCCCCAAAGCCCAATTCGACATGGTGCGTTTGGGAATTGGCCTCTATGGCATTGAGGCAACAGGTTTAGAACAAGAGGGTTTACAAACCGTAGGTACTTTAAAGACCATTATTTCTCAAATCAAAGCAATCAAAAAGGGTGAAACCGTTGGTTATAGCCGTAGAGGAAAAGTCGATAACGACATCACTACGGCCACTATTGCCATAGGGTATGGCGATGGTTTTAGTCGTCGTTTTAGCAATGGTGTTGGCTATGTGTTAATTAAAGGACAAGCGGCACCCATTATTGGCAATGTTTGTATGGACATGTGCATGGTGGATATTACAAATATTGATGCCAAAGAAGGAGATGAAGTCATTGTGTTTGGAAAAGATTTACCCATTTCGGCTTTGGCAAAAGCTATTGATACCATTCCGTATGAAATATTAACCAACGTAAGCGAAAGGGTAAAAAGAGTGTTTTATTCGGAGTAGGATTAGGGGTACAGCGTACAGGTATTCTCCATTGTTTCAAAATAATAATAGGTATAAACCCAACATTTATGAAAAAGCTACTATACTTACTTACCGCGATTGTGTTGTTGGCTTGCGAACCCGCCATGGAAAGCACTTTAGAAAGCAGTAACCATACAAAGGGCGATTCTAGCAATACCAATCTTTTAGGGCAGAAAGACACTATTCCGGTCGTGAGGCAAATTTACCCAAATCCTTGTAGGGATATTTTGAATGTCAAAAAAGGGAAAGAAGGCTTGGTGATGTATTACATTTTTTACCCTGATAGAAAAACGCTGGTTACGGGTACGCTCGACAAGTTTACCAACACCATCAACATGTCGAAAGTCGCACAAGGGGAATACATTATTCGTTTCATGGATTCTACCAGCACCAAAGAAGCGGAGTTTTATTTGAAAGTTATTGGGGAGATGTAGGCTAGAAATCTGTAAAGCATTATTCCATAAAAAATTGATTTTATTTCATTAAAGTGCTGCACTAGTTTGATTTAAATAGCATAGATAAGTTATTCATTTCGTAGGGCGTTCCCTTCGGTCGCGTGATCGGCACTCGCTATTTTTCTTGTGGTCAAATCATAGCGTATTAAAAGATTACCTCAACCCACAAGAAAAATGAGCTCAAACAAAGCCTCTC
>JBIKPL010000036.1:0-13143 GCA_044357485.1 Cytophagales bacterium | reverse complement strand
ATGATTCAATATAAGTACGCAATTCTGAAGGGGCTTTATTTCCCAAAAAATGCACATTAGGGAGTTGGTGTAAAACACTGTTTTTAAAAGCTTCATCTTCGGGGCCAACCAACACAATGTTCCAGTCGGGATTGGCTTGCGCAATAAAAGCAATCAGGTCAATATCTAAACGCAAGGCAAACAAGGCCCCGGTATAGCCAACAATTGGCCCTGAAAAGTTTTTCATATCCTCAGGAATAGAGTCTATTTCGGGCTTGGCAGCATAAAATTCTAAATCACAACCTTGGCCTACATCAAATGATTTGGCATTGTATCGTTTTAACTCTTCGCTCAAATACAAAGAATTGGCAATGGCCACATCTGCTTTTTTGATCAAGGCGGGTTCGTAAAACTGGCCAAATTTTCGCCAATACTCTACCGCCATTAAATTGTCGCGGCTATAATAAATATACTTGATTGGGTGTAAAAGCTCTTTTAAATAAAAACTTCTAAACATATCGCTGTCATTGAGTAAATAAAAATCATCAAACCCTAATTGATGGGTTGCTTTTTGAATCTCCTTGGCCAATTTCACATTGTTCAACTTATTCCATACATCAAACATAAATTTAAAAGGAATCCAATTAATCGATTCAATGACAATAGCTGGCGTAAATACCCATAAATTTTCATGGACCAATGCTATGGCACTTTCATGACCTCGGATAATATTGAGTCTTTTTTGGACAGCGGCAGTATTTTTTTCTTTCCATAAAGTGAAGCGGTCTAATGGAGGATTGACATAAATCACTTTTTGATTTTTTGACATTTCTATGGCTAAATTTTTAGCATTGTTGCCCATTTCAAAATCCCAAGGGGTAATAGAAATGATGACAAAGTGTTGGTTAGCATTCATATCGATATAAGTTTATACCGTTTAAATACGAATATTTCCAAATCATTTTTAAGTATTATTACTCAAATACTAAAAGTATTTTCAATTTATTGTTGACTAATCTATAAAGTAGCACATTTTACTTTCGAACAGCAGAGTTTTTTATTAACTTAGCCTTTTAGATTAGCATTATCGTTGACCATGAAAAAATTAAGAATTATAAGCAGTGTGTTGTTGGTATTCATCTGTTCCACCTCTTGGGCTAACTATATCCACGAGTTTGCGTTGAGTGATGGCTTGAAAAAAGTTTTAATTAAAGCGGACACTATCGATAAGCTTTTTTTGAAACCTACAAAATATGGCTTTATCAATGAACAAGGTGAATTAGTTTTTGACATTACTTGTGAATATATCAGTAGTTTTCATTCTGGCTTTGCAAAAGTAAAACAAAATGGAAAATATGGATTTGTAGACAAAAAAGGCACTTTTGTAATAGATCCGATGTATGTGACGGCAGGCGATTATGCCGAAGGAATGATTGTCGTGGGGGATTCCACAAATAGGTTTGATAAAATAATTGACATTAAAAACACCCTGCTTTCTACATTTGAAAAACCCATTATCGTTTCAAATACAATCAAAGGAGACAGTTTGTCTAATGGCTTTTTTCTTGTTACCGCAAACCATTTTAAGTGCAGGTTTTCAGAAGGAATCATTACTATTGAAAACAAATTTTACAATACCACCGGAAAGTTTTTATTTGCCGTTGATGGCGAAGCAAGAGATTGCAAAAATGGCATGATTGCTTATGCAACTAAAATCCCCGCATCAGGACTACTTAAATTTGGCTATTATGATTTCAATGGTAAATTAATGATTCCCGCTAAATACGATTCGGCTGAAGATTTCAGCAAAGAATGTGCGGTGGTAGGCAAAAAATTACCCAGTCAAAAATATTATGAAATCAATAGAGAAGGTAAAATTCTCCGCTTTGTAGACCACACTTCTACCCCCTATTATTTTGATTAAGATGATCATCTTGATTTCTAAAAACAAAAAAACCAACCATCACAACAAACAAACCTCCCATTTAAATCAATTATTAGCTTATGTTTAATGCCATAAAAAACTCTATTAAAAGAAAAATAGCTCGCAAAGTAACCAAAGTTTATCCTGTTAAAATCGACCACTTCAATACCACTTCCTATGGGATAATCGATTTTGCCAATTGGAGCAATCCTCTTACTTCGGACGTAGTGATACGAGACATTTACATTGATTTTTTTAAGCAATTTTTAAAAGAAGGCGATTTAACAATTGATATTGGCGCTAACATCGGACACATGACTGTCGCTATGGGACTTGTTTGCGGCAAATCAGGACTTACCCTTGCATTTGACCCTAACCCATTTGTATTTAATGTCTTGTCTGAAAACATTAAATTAAACCCTGAAAAAACCAATATTAAAGCATTCAATGTGGCCATTACCACCGAAGAGGACGAATATTATTACAATTCTTCAGAGGCATCATTTAATAATGGAGGAATTTCAAAAGAGCCCAATGGCAACCATGGCAAATATGCCTTAAGTCAAAAAATCAAAGGCATTAATTTAGAGAAATTTTTGAAAGAAAATTTTGCTACCCAAATGGCTAATTTAAAACTTATTAAAATAGATACAGAAGGGTACGACAAAGAAGTCATCAAATCAATCTCTACTTTAATAACCACTTATTATCCAGTAGTTATCTCTGAATGTTTTGGAAAAACTACGCCTGAAGAAAGATTTGAGCATTTTGAATTACTCAATTCAAAAGGATATAACTTATTCCATATCAACGATTTAATCTCTACCACCGAAATTATTCCCATCAACACAAAAGAAGACATGCTTAAGTGGCATCACTTCGATTTTTATGCTGTAAAATCGGTTTAAAACGTTCATCATTGCCACAGCTTTTATCCAAGCAATTGATTAGGCTGACTTATTAAAATTAAAAAATGGAAAAACCAGTAATTATATTAGGAGCAAAAGGATTAGGGCAAGTAGCATTAGACATATTCAAATCTAATGAAGTAGTTGTGTATTGTTTATTAGATGATGATGCGGCTTTGCACAACAAACAAATCGATGATGTACCGGTGATGGGCAGTACCGATGACGAAAGTTTCATTAATTTAATTGGAGATAAGGTAGAAGTTTTTGTGGCCAACGATGACAATAAGTTTCGTAAATCATTGGTGGAAGCATTGTTGGAGGGTAGAAAAGTGATGCCAGTAAATGCCATCCATAAAAATGCCTCTATAGAAAAAAGCGCTATTTTAGGGCATGGTTCTTTGTTTGCAGCGGGTACCGTAATTGGTACAAACGCAAAAATAGGAAGCCATTGTATTATCAATGCCGGTGCCGTGGTTGAATACGAGGCAACGCTAGAAGAATACGTACAAATTGGGGCTGGTGCCGTAATTTGTGCTGGTGTTAAAATTGCAGAAAATGCTTTTATTGGGGCTGGTGCCGTAATTGTTAGTGGTGTTACCATTGGTAAAAAAGCGCAAATTGGTGCCGGTTCAGTAGTCATTGCGAATGTAGCCAATGGCGCCAAAGTTTTTGGAAATCCAGCTGTTGTAATGAAATAAGCAAGACGGTAAATGCAGTAATTATACATGGAAATAGCAGCATATATTCATATTAGCAACCAAATCACCGAAGCAATCGCTACGCTGTTAGAAAAAAATCAATGCACTAAAATAGTAGTATTGGTCGACGAAAACACCAAAAAGCATTGCTATCCCCTGATACAAAAAGCTTTACCGGCCAATCATGAATTGATTGAAGTATTGAGTGGTGAAGAAGAAAAAAACTTAAAAACCTGTACCCATATTTGGTCTGCCATGACCAACATGGGCTTAGACAGAAAAGCATTGTTACTCAATTTAGGAGGAGGTGTCATTGGAGACATGGGCGGTTTTTGTGCTTCCACCTATAAAAGAGGCATACGATTTGCCCAAATCCCAACAACCTTACTGTCAATGGTAGACGCCAGTGTAGGCGGAAAACTTGGGGTAGATTTTATGGGCTACAAAAACCATATCGGTGTTTTTCAGGAACCTTTAGCAGTATTAATTGATCCAGTTTTTTTAACAACGCTTCCTGAAAGAGAATTGCGTTCAGGTTATGCAGAGGTGTTAAAACATAGTTTAATCGCAGATGCTGAGCAATGGCATGCCATTAAACACAAAAACTTACACGACTTCGATTGGCTCAGTGTAATTAAACATTCGGTGGGAATTAAGTCTTACGTCACCACCACTGACCCTACTGAAAAAGGCCTTAGAAAAATTTTAAATTTTGGACACACCCTTGGCCATGCCGTAGAAAGTTTTTACTTAGAATTACCCGGAAAACGATTGCTTCACGGAGAAGCCATTGCGGTAGGCATGATGGTGGAAGCTTGGCTTTCAAAGCAATTAGGCTATATTTCAGAAGAAAATTTAGCGGAAATATGCGCCACTTTTATTCGCATTTATGGTAAGGTGTCGATTTCAGAAGAAGACTTACCTGCTATTATTACCCATACCCTTCAAGACAAAAAAAATGAAAACAATGTAGTGCAATTTGCCTTACTTGAAAGCATCGGCAAAGCCAATTATGAAATACCAGTGAATGAAGTGCAAATGAAAGAAAGCTTATTATTTTATAGGGGATTATAAACCCCAGAGGCATAAAAAAAGCTGATAATTAAATTATCAGCTTTTTTTTATGCTTTACAATTATATGCTTTATACCAACATCGATGCTTCTTCATAAACACCATTGGTTACCATAGCATTCACTTTAAATTTATCATCAAACACCACTAAGTTCGCTTTAAAACCTCGTTTAATTCTACCAAATTCATTATCGACTTTGATCGCTCTTGCAGGATACAAGGTTGCCATTCTTAAGGCTTCATCAATCGTAATCCCAACACGTTTCACTAAATTTTCAACCCCTTCAATCATGGTCAAGGCAGAACCTGCCAAAGCGCCAGTTTCAGATCTCCAAAGTCCATTTATTTTAGAAATCCCATATTCATTGTCTTCTCCTGTATCCATGGCATCGGTCACCAAGAACAATTTATCTTCTAAAATTTTCTTTGAAACCCTAACCACGGAGTAATCACAATGTTCACCGTCGACAATAATACCAGCATAAATGTTTCTTGAATCAAAAGTCGCTCCTACCAACCCAGGCTCTCTGCTGTTAAACTGAGACATGGCATTGAAAAGATGCGTAACCATAGAAATACCACTGTCAAAAAAATCTTTGGCTTGTTTATAGGTCGCATTACTGTGTCCTGCAGAAATTATAATATTGCTATCTTCTAATAAATTTAATTGTTTATCTGTAAAAGTTTCAGGGGCAATGGTCATCACCTTAATAATGCCATCTCCTTTATCGATAATGGTTTTTAATTCATCTGTTTCTACCGGTCTCACATATTTATGTGCCCCTCTTTTGTGTACATTAAAATATGGTCCTTCCAAATGCATACCCAACAAACCATATTGCTTAGCATCCATGCAAGCCTTTGTGGCCGCAATACCTTCAAGAATAGTTTCTAAGGGGGACGAAATCATGGTTACCAAATAATTGGTAGCGCCATGAAATTTGTTGGCATTGTATATTTTGCCTATGCTTTCAAGGTTAGGGGTTTTGGTAAAAAAACTACCACCACCACCATTGTTTTGTAAGTCAATAAAACCAGGAGAAACGTTTTGTCCTCCTAAATCAATGCCATCACTCACTTGGTCTTCTTCTACAATGTGAAGTATTTTATCGTCATTAATAATGAGTGCTTTGTTGTAAAGCACCTGTTCGCCAGTATATAAGATACAGTTTTTAAGAACAAGCATAGCAAGAGGGATCTGAATGAATTACAAATTTAAACTTTTCTTTTAATTTGCGATTCATTTATGTTTTAAATATTAATATTTTTTTAGCGGTTACACGATGTAGGATATGAAGGTTGATTGCTCTTAAACAAATTAAATGAGGGCGTTTCCCTTCGGGCCCGAGCTTTCGCAACTCGCATTTTAATTTGTGATCAAAAAATCAGTTAAACAATTACATGGTACAACAAATTAAAAGTGCTCAAACAATTGCTCTATCTCTAACGCTCAGCACCCACCATCAAATATGGTGTTCATTAAATCCCACCTTTACATGGAGACATTAAACCAAAATAAATTAAAAACAACCCTGTTTTGGACAACGAAAACATAATCATTAATTTTTACCCATACAAAATCATTTAGCGGCTTTAAAAAAACAGGCATGTATTTAAAAATAGGTAATTAACAATAAATGGGGTATAAAGCCCCATAAGACAGTTTTAAACTAACTCAAAAAAAACTATTATATATAAATAATTTCACGTAATTTATTTTAACACGCAAATATATATTAACTTTCAAAAATGTAGGCTCTTCTATATTCTATATTCATTCACCAAATAATTATTATGAAAAACCAATATAACCAAAAAATAAGCTTTTTAGTTATATTACTCTTGGCGAGTAGTATGTCATTTGCACAGCAATTTGTTGTAAATGGAATTAAATACAATATGCATACAGGAACGACCACTGTTGAAGTAATAGAAATTTGGACTCAATACACTGAAAATATTACAATACCCTCAACCCTTACCTATGACAATGTATCTTATTCGGTAACAAGTATTGGAAGTAATGCATTTCGGTACTGTTCAAGATTAAGAAGCCTCACTATTCCTAATTCGGTAACTAGTATTGAAAAATTTGCATTTGAGGGCTGTACAGGATTAACAAGCCTCACTATTCCTAACTCGGTAACAAGTATTGGAAGTAATGCATTTCGGTACTGTTTAGGATTAACAAGCCTCACTCTGCCTACCTCGGTAACAAGTATTGAAAGTGGTACATTTGAAGGCTGTTCAGGATTAACAAGCCTCACTATTCCTAACTCGGTAACAAGTATTAGTTGGAATGCATTTTGGGGCTGTTCAGGATTAACAAACCTCACTATTCCTACCTCGGTAACAAGTATTGGAGGTCGGGCATTTGAAGGCTGTTCAGGATTAACAAACCTCACTATTCCAAACTCGGTAACAAGTATTGAATATTATGCATTTTGGGGCTGTTCAGAATTAACAAGCCTCACTCTTCCTACCTCGGTAACAAGTATTGGAATTAATGCATTTGAGGGCTGTTATAAATTAAAAAGCCTCATTATTCCAAACTCGGTAACAAGTATTGGAAGTAATGCATTTAGTGGCTGTTCAGGATTAAAAAGCCTCATTATTCCTACCTCGGTAACAAGTATTGGCGATTATGCATTTTATGAGTGTACAGGATTAACAAGCCTCACTCTTCCTAATTCGGTAACTAGTATTGGAGATTACGCATTTTATGGCTGTTCAGGATTAACAAGCCTCACTCTTCCTAATTCGGTAACTAGTATTGGAGATTACGCATTTTATGGCTGTTCAGGATTAACAAGCCTCACTATTCCTAACTCGGTAACAAGTATTGGACGCGAGGCATTTTATGGCTGTTCAGGATTAACAAACCTCACTATTCCAAACTCGGTAACAAGTATTGAAGAGGGAGCATTTGCTCGTTGTTCAGGATTAACAAGCCTCACTATTCCTACCTCGGTAACAAGTATTGGAAGTAATGCATTTGAGCGCTGTTATAAATTAAAAAGCCTCATTATTCCAAACTCGGTAACAAGTATTGGCGATAGTACATTTAAATACTGTTCAGGATTAACAAGCCTCACTATTCCTAACTCGGTAACAAGTATTAGAATTAGTGCATTTGAGGGCTGCCGAGGATTAACAAGCCTCACTCTTCCTAATTCGGTAACTAGTATTGGAGATTACGCATTTTATGAGTGTACAGGATTAACAAGCCTCACTATTCCTAACTCGGTAACAAGTATTGGAAATTATGCATTTTATGAGTGTACAGGATTAACAAGCCTCACTATTCCTAACTCGGTAACAAGTATTGGAAATTATGCATTTAGTGAGTGTCGAGGATTAACAAGCCTCACTATTCCTAACTCGGTAACAAGTATTGGACAAGGTACATTTTATGGCTGTTCAGGATTAACATCTGTAACAGTTGATTGGGCTACACCATTAACTATTCAATATGACGTATTCTTTGGTGGATACGGAGCTACTTTACATGTACCAGCTGGCACCAAAGCAGCATACCAAGCCGCAACAGCATGGAAAAATTTTGCCAATATTACCGAAATTCAAGCTGCTGGTATCGAAACTATGAATGTTTCAAATTTCTCCATTTCCCCTAATCCTGCGACTGACAATATAACTTTTACATTTACAGAATCAGTTTCGGGGAATGTAAGCATAGTAGATTTACAAGGAAATGTGCTTGCAACTAAATTTATCTCAGGTAAAACTACCAATATTTCAACTGCTGATTTAAGCATTGGGGTGTATATAGTTAAAATTGCAACCGACAAAGGTATTGCGGTGAAGCAATTGGTGATTCAGTAGCGTATAGGATTAAGGTTCTTTCTATTTTCAAAATCTGTCTATTCCTTAAAAATCATACAAGAATTAAATTGATTTGAAATTCAATTAATAAAAACTACTGACGTCCGAGAATATTTAAACCATTGACAAAAAGTGCTTTTAATTCAAATAAAAGCCCTTTTTGTCTATTTTTTCGCCTCCCCTTACACAGAATTGAACAATGCCCCCCTTTTTAAAGGATAGTTACCATTATTTTACCATACAATCAATATTGTTAAACGTATTTCCAATGACAAATTGACAATCTATCCAATAAATTTTGTCAGCCTTCGTTCAATTGTAAGCTAAATTTCAGGATGGCATACTTTTTATATGAACACTTAAAACTAAATTATACGAATCATGAAAGTAAACAAATCAATGTTAACATTACTTCTATCTGCCATTATAGGCGGTGCAGTAGCGCTAGGTGGGTATAAGTTTTTTTTCGAGGACAATAATTATCAATCATTTGAAAAGAGCCAAAGGTATTTTCTATCGAATTACTTAAGTGATACCAGTGGCACCTCTAAATTGCCTGAAAGCATGAGTTTTGTAATGGCCGCCGACCTTACACGACCTGCAGTAGTACATATTAAAACTTATTTTACCCCTAAAGATATCGGGCAACAATTTAACCCTCAGATGGACCCATTTTTAAAAGATTTTTTTGGCGATGGTTTTGGAGGGCAAATACCGCAACAAAAGCAACCCAGCGAATCCTCCGGTTCAGGGGTTATCATTTCTCAAGATGGCTACATCGTTACCAACAATCATGTGATTGAAAATGCCGATAAAATTGAAGTCATTTTAGAAGACAAAAGAAGCTACACTGCCAAACTTATAGGAAAAGACCCCACGACAGATTTGGCCTTGTTAAAAGTTGATGAAAATGCTTTGCCATTTGTAAAATTAGGCAACTCAGATAAACTTAAAATTGGCGAATGGGTATTGGCTGTGGGTAATCCTTATGATTTAACCTCCACCGTAACCGCCGGTATCGTAAGTGCCAAAGCTAGGAATATCAACATTTTAAGTGGTAAAGAAAACTTTGCGATTGAATCATTCATTCAAACTGACGCGGCAGTAAACCCAGGAAATAGTGGCGGTGCCTTGGTAAATTTAAAAGGAGAATTGGTCGGCATTAACACGGCTATCGCCTCCCCAACAGGCTCGTATTCTGGCTATTCATTTGCTGTTCCTGTAGGCATTGTTAAAAAAATCATGGACGATTTACTAAAATATGGTGAAGTACAAAGAGGCTTACTAGGCATCTCTATCCAAGATGTAAACGCTAATCTTGCCAAAGAAAAAGGAATTAAAGAGATCAAAGGCGTTTATGTAGGTGGTGTAAACGACAATGGCGCAGCCAAAGAAGCCGGCATAAAAGTGGGCGATGTAATTTTAAGGGTTGATGGTCATGAAGTTGACAACACTTCCGCACTACAAGAGGCAATAGGACGTCATCGCCCAGGAGATAAAGTCGGCATTACCTTGTCAAGAGATGACAAAACACTAGAAGTAGTGGCGGTACTTAAAAACAAACTGGGCAATACGGATGTTGTCAAAATCACAGACGGAAAATTTTCTGAAAGCCTCGGGGCACAATTCACGACTATTGACCCCACGGAAAAGAAAAAATTAAAATTAGAAGGTGGTGTAAAAGTAACGAAATTGAAAGAAGGCAAACTGCGTGATGCCGGAATGAGAGACGGCTTTATTATTACCCAAATTAACAAAGTGAAAATTAAAACCCTTGAAGATTTAAACATTCAACTTGAAAAACCTCGTAAAGGTGGGGTACTTTTTGAAGGAATTTATCCTAATGGACAGAGTGAATTTTATGCCATAGGAAATTAATTAATACACTTGTTTAAAATTAAACTAAAAAATTCAGTCCAAATCGACTGAATTTTTTAGTTTTACAGTATGCTCTATTCATGAGCAAAATATTTTATCTATTCGCTATGAAAACCTTACTTCAATCCTTAGGAATCCAAGACATTAATCCAGCCATTTGTACCGGAATGCTTTGGAATGAATTATCAAACAGCACTTCGTATAAAATCCACTCCCCTATTGACAATAGCCATCTCGCCAGTGTCGAATACGCCTCTTTAGACGACTACGACCATACGATTGCTCAAGCGCAGCAAGCAAGTTTGTATTGGCGAAATATTCCCGCTCCTAAAAGAGGAGAAATTGTGAGGCAAATTGGAAATAAACTAAGAGCCCACAAGGACGTTTTGGGAAAATTGGTAAGTATTGAATCGGGCAAAATATTACAAGAAGGCTTAGGGGAAGTACAAGAGATGATTGACATCTGTGATTTTGCAGTAGGTTTGTCAAGACAATTACACGGGAGTACCATGCATTCTGAACGTGAAGAACATAGAATGTATGACCAATATCATCCATTAGGCATAATTGGGATCATTTCAGCATTCAATTTCCCAGTGGCCGTTTGGGCGTGGAATGCGATGATTGCTGCTGTTTGTGGAAATGTAAGTATATGGAAACCATCTGAAAAAACACCATTAACGGCCATCGCTTGTCTTAAAATCATGGAAGATGTACTTTATGATAACGGCATTCCTGAAGGTGTTTTCAACCTAATCATTGGAGATCGAAAAATCGGGGAAGCCATTGCTAAAGATCCCAAAATAGCTTTGGTCTCAGCCACAGGATCAACAGCCATGGGTAAAAAAGTAGCGGTAGCGGTAGCCTCAAGATTAGGAAAATCATTATTAGAATTAGGAGGAAACAATGCCATTATTATTAGCCCTAATGCAAACCTCGACCTAGCCATCAGAGCCGTAGTGTTTGGTGCAGTAGGCACAGCAGGGCAACGTTGCACCTCCACACGTAGAGTGATAATCCATGAGCGTGTATATGAACAAGTTAAAGCACAGCTTTTAGCCATCTATCCACGTTTACCTATTGGAAATCCTTTAGAAGAGGGCATATTGGTTGGTCCGCTTATCGACAAACAAGCTGTTGAAAGTTATAGCAAAGCCATCAATGAAGCCATCGCTGAAGGAGGAAATTTACTGTACGGAGGAGGCATTGTTACAAATGGACAATTAGCACAAGGAAACTATGTGCAACCCAGCATTATTGAAGTGCAAAACCATTATAAAATAGTGCAAGAAGAAACATTTGTACCCATTTTATACCTCATCAAATATGAAGGAGATATCAATGAAGCCATTCGTCTTCAAAATGATGTAAAACAAGGATTGTCTTCTGCTATTTTTTCAACCCATATCCAAGAAACAGAAAAATTTCTTTCTCACAATGGTTCAGATTGTGGCATTGCCAATGTCAATATTGGCACTTCAGGTGCTGAAATTGGGGGAGCTTTCGGGGGAGAAAAAGAAACTGGAGGAGGCCGAGAATCGGGTTCTGATGCATGGAAAGCCTACATGAGACGCCAAACCAATACCATCAATTATAGTGCTCATTTACCATTGGCACAGGGCATTAAATTTGATATATAATACCCTTAAAAAAACAATTCATCCTTGATATTTTTAACCTCAAGGATGAATTGTTTTTTTAAGTTTTGTAATGTCAAATCCTTTGGATTGAATTCGAGCAATAATTTGGTTATAAACATCTTCCTGCATGTGGGTGGTTCTCGATAAGATCCATAAATATTTTTTATTGGGACTGATTACCGCGTAGCTATAATCTTCCGCCAAGTCAATAATCCAATATTTTGCTTTAAAAGGCCAAAAAAATTGAACCTTTAGCTTCGCATTTCCAGTACCTGGTTCTACAAAAGCTTTGCCTTTGATGTAAGACGTTTTACCCAATATACTATCTCTATTACACCTGTTTTCTACGATGACATCACCTTCATTGGAGAGCGTATAAGTAGCAGAGGTACAATGACATCCTTTTTGAAAACGCTGAGGATATGCCGCAATTTCATACCAAGTTCCGGCATATTTATTTAAATCTACAAACGGAACCGTTTGAAGCGCTTGGGCATTTATTGTAAATAATGACAAAGCATTGATGATGAAGTATAAAAAAAAGAATTTAGACATAGAGCAAGAATTTTACGAAGGATATTGGTAGTACAAAATTATTAACCCATTTGTTCAAAAGCGATTTACAATAAAATAGTTTTGATGAATCGCTGCATAATTTAGATTGATGAAATAACCCCATTATGGAACAAAGATAGCTATTTTTTTACGAGAATAATTACGTATGCCTACAGGTCCATTGCGATATTCTCTCTAGTATAGGGGTTTTAAGACACCCTTTCATAAATCAGCAAACAACAAACATAGCCGCTTAGCGTATATCTTTTTTCTAAAAGTATTTTACCAAACACTTGTGTTTGGTATTGAATAATAAAATATATAATTAATTTTGTTTACAATATTTACTAGCGATATCAAAAAATGAGTGAATCAAACTATACAATCATCGATTTAGAGAGTTTAAGTGGGATCAAAGCTCATACGATACGCATTTGGGAAAAAAGATACAATCTTTTAAAACCTTTAAGAACCGACACCAACATTAGGTATTACTCCAATGAAGACCTTAAATTACTTTTAAATATAAGTTTTTTAAATAAAAACAATTATAAAATCTCAAAAATAGCTTTACTGAATGCAGATGAAATTGCTGACAAAGTAAGTGAATTCAATACAATACATTCAAGCAATAATGACCTT
>JBIKPL010000035.1:0-13153 GCA_044357485.1 Cytophagales bacterium | reverse complement strand
CTTTGAATACGATATGATTTGACCACAAGAAAAAAAGCGAGTGCCGATCACGCGACCCGAAGGGGAACGCCCTAATTCATTTATTTAACATAAATCAAACCTACCCACAACAAATCATCTACTCGCTAAAACTCAATTATGCCATTTCGTTTTGACAACTCGTACGTACAATTATCGGAAGAAATTTACACAAATGTAAATCCTACTTTCGTAAGCAATCCTCAGGTAGTTGTATTCAATACTGCTTTAGCAACATCGTTAGGATTAGGAGAAGTAAACCTTTCCAAACTAAATTTGGGCGCTTATTTTTCGGGCAACCTACTATTTGAAGGCGCTCAACCCATTGCCCAAGCTTATGCAGGCCATCAATTTGGTCAATTTAATAAACTAGGAGATGGTAGAGCAATTTTATTAGGCGAACATATTGCTCCCATAGGAGAACGATTTGATGTACAATTAAAAGGCGCTGGGGCAACCCCCTATTCTCGAAGAGGAGATGGCAAAGCAACCTTAAGTTCCATGCTCAGAGAATACCTCATCAGTGAGGCCATGTATTGTTTAGGTATTCCAACGACAAGAAGTTTGGCGGTAGTTAGCACGGGTGAAAAAATATACAGAGAAACCATTACGCCGAGCGCCGTATTGACCCGCATTGCAGCAAGCCACATTAGAGTAGGCACGTTTGAATATGTTCGAAACTTTCATTCCGAAGCAATATTAAAACAATTTACAGACTATACGATTCAAAGACATTACCCTGCTTTATTGAACGACGAAAATCCTGCCTTAGCGTTATTAAATCAAGTACTTACACAACAAATTGAGTTGATTATCCATTGGCTGCGCGTTGGTTTTATACATGGGGTAATGAATACCGACAACATGAGCATTGCTTGTGAAACCATAGATTACGGACCATGTGCGTTTATGAATACCTACAATCCTCATACGGTTTTTAGCTCCATTGATCATCAGGGAAGATATGCTTTTGCCAATCAACCTAATATTGCTTTGTGGAATTTAACCCGATTTGCAGAATCGCTATTGCCATTAATAGACGGGAAACCTGAAATAGCTATTGAGAAAGCGAACGAGGTACTTCAAAATTTTCAACCTGTTTTTGAAAGCCAATGGTTGCAAATGATGGGACATAAATTGGGCATCTTGGATGTAAAAGAAGCGGACAACATCTTAATTTCAACCCTATTGGAATGGATGTTTGTAAACAAAGCGGACTATACCAATACCTTTATTGAACTGAGTGTTCCAACCTTTAATACCTCCTCCATGTATCAAGAAGCACCATTTTTAAATTGGGTGAAAGATTGGAAAACTAGAATTCAGGCGGAAACCGAATTGCCTTTGGCCTCCAAAATCCTGATGCAAAAATCTAATCCGGCCTTTATTCCACGAAATCATTTGGTGGAAATCGCTTTACACGAAGCCCAAGAAAACAATGACATCACTGCATTTAATCAATTGTTAGCCGTCCTTGCAAATCCTTACGACTACACAGAAGTGAACCATCCATACCAAACGCCAACCTTAGGGGATGAAGGAAATTATAAAACCTTTTGTGGTACTTAAGGCTTGCTGAAAAATTCAACTGATTTGTAAGTCATCTTAAGTAAATGTACTTTAAATTATTATACTAAAATGACCACTCAATTTAAAGTGAAATGATGTACCAATAAGGCGCAAAGTTTTTACGCAAAATACACAACAGAAATCAGGGAAAACAAATGCATAACAATGCATTACAACTGCTAAGCTCTAACACCTAGCTGTGGTTACATTTGGCCTTCTTTTGCTGTTTCAAGCTTTATTTTTGCTTCAGCAATGGTCGCTAAAAAATCAAGTTCAATGATAGTTCCCAGCTCCTGTAAGCGTGCTAAAGACATATTCTCTTTTGCACCAAATTCAATTTCCTTGGCCGTTTCCGCTAATTTCTCGATCCCAAAAGTTTTAAAAGTAGATTTAATTTTATGGGCGGCGGATTTAATTTTACCCAAATCTGTAGAGAGCAATGCCTTTTTTAAGTCCTGATAATCAATCGGGGCATTGGCAATATATTCTACCAGCAATTCGATGAGGGTATCAGTATCATCACCAATCAAGGCTTTCAAAACAGATAAATTAATATGGTCATTGTGAGCATCAAGGGCTTCAGGAACACGGTCGATTTTAACTTTAATTTTAGCACCTGCTTGCTTTCCCGTGGCACTCAATAAAATTTCTAATAATGTATCTTGGGAAAACGGTTTTGATAAAAAATAATTCATGCCTGCCTCTTTCGTAAGCGATTTTGTTTCTTCAAAAGCATCAGCTGTTAAGGCAACAATGGGTACTTGGTGATTCAAGACATCCGAATTCACATTTCTGATAATTTTCGTAGCATCAATGCCATTCATTACCGGCATATGCAAATCCATCAACACACAATCGAACGACTCTTTTTCTAGCATCTTCACCGCTCTCATGCCATTGTTTGCAATTTTGTAGCCGATATCCCATTTCTTAAAAATATGTTCGGCCAGTTTTTGATTTAAGATATTGTCTTCTACCAATAGAATGGTATGGCCTTTTAAGCTTCTGTACGACTTGGTCGTGGGTTGAAACTTTTTAGGGATATTAAATATTTCTTCGTAAGTAGATATGGTAAAAGGCAAAGAGATAGTAAATGTGGAACCTACCCCTTGTGTACTCATTGCCGAAATACTCCCCCCTTGCAATTCAACCATTTGTTTGGTGATGCTTAGCCCTAAACCAGTGCCGCCATATTGACGGGTAGTGGATTGCATTTCTTGGGTAAAACTTTCAAAAATAGCATTCAATTTATGAGGGGCAATGCCAATGCCGGTATCTTGTACTTGTATTTCAATGAGGACATTCCTTTCATCTACAAATTTTGATAATACCGTAATTTTAATAAAGCCTTGTATTGTAAATTTTATCGCATTAGAAACCAAGTTTAAAACAATTTGATTTAACCTAAATTTGTCTCCGGTTACAAAAGCGGGTATATCGGGAGATAGCGCCAATATAAATTTGACATTATTTTTAACATGGGTAATCTCCTGTAACTTCACAAAATCTTGAATTTGTTCGCCAACATTAAAGGCTGCACGTTCAAAATGCATTTTACCCGCTTCAATTTTAGAAAAGTCAAGTATTTCATTGATGATTTTGAGTAAATTGGTTGCCGAATATTTAACCAATTCTAACTTTTCAACTTTTTCAATATTGGTTTCATCTTGCAACATCAAGTCTGTAAAGCCAATAATCCCATTCATGGGAGTACGAATTTCATGACTCATGCTTGACAAAAACTCTGACTTTGTTTTCAAGGCTTCTTCTGCCAGCACCCTTGATGAATTTATGGCATTGTCTGCCTTCATACGATCAAACAGCGCCATGTACATAAAAACAAGGGATAATAGATAAGTACTAAATTTAAACACCAACGAAAGCACGTGATAATGCCCTTCAGAAAGCATGGGATGCAATATAAAATGGTACCCTGAAGTTTCTAGAAAAATAAAACTACTAAAAGAAATAATGACAATAATGGTGATGTGCTTTAGATTGTTTGCTTTAAACAAGATCAAAATCAAACTAAAAATCAATAAATACAAATATTGAATATTAGCCCTTTCGCCCAACATCGACGCACAGCTTGTGATACTAAAAATGCAAGAAATAAAGAAAACATAAATACTTTCTAGGATTTTATTTTTCTTTACCAACACAAAGCCGACTATTAATGAGAGCAAACAAGCAAAGGTCACCACGGCAGCAATATAGGATTCAATAAAAATAAAGGCGCCAATATAAACCAACACGACAACACCACAAAGCATATAGATATAACCTAAAAATAGTTTATTGCTTTCCGTATACACCTCTTCGTAGTCGTGCTTGCTAAAAAATGGACGTATTACTTTAATTATTTCACTAAAATTCATAGAGGGAGTGTTTGTATAATTTACTCCTCAACGGCTTTAAAACATAAAGGTTGTCACGTTGCAATGAAGGGGACTTTTATTGTAAATCCTCTCCGTTTTATGGGATTCAAAAACAAGTGAAATGGCACCTTAAATTTTACTTTAGAAAATGGTTCATAAACAAATCGCGTTACAATTTTAATTGTAACGCGATTAAGAAAATTCCAAAACGACCTATGTATTATCAATACTTTATCTCCACAAAGCCATTGTATTGCACAAATTCAGCCGTACTATTTTCTTTGTATTGCACAATATAATAGTAAGTAGCCGGGGCTACTTTTTTACCATCGGTATTTAAACCTTCCCATTTGTTGTCATAATTGGCATTGGTATAAATCTCAAAGCCGTTCATATCATATACATTCAATTGAAGGATAGAATTTGGACGAATATTGGTGATAAAAAAGGAAGGATTAACGTCGTCGCCATCGGGAGAAAAGCCACTGTAAAACTTAAGTTTGCTGGTGGTATTTATTGTAATAGAAGCCTTGTTTGAAGTTGATGCTAATGACGTATCGGCCAATACATAATTAATTGTTACTGTACCAACGGTATCATTGGTAGGGGTAAAATACAATTGGTTAGGCGCAATAACTTTAAATTCTCCCAATGCAGTTTGCACATACTGTTGCACCCCCAAGGTATCGGGCTGTAAATCAATCATCAAATTTTGAATACCCACGGCATTGTCATTGGCCAACACATTTAAAAACGTTGACGGACTTGTATTGGCAAGGGTATAAAAATCATTTGAAAGTAGATTGGCACTTACACGAGCACAATTGGTACTGTAACTGGCTATTGGGTCTTTTAGCCAAGCACTGGTATTTTGAGAAGGCGCAACACAAATGGTGTAGAGTGAAGGGTTGTATTGTGCCGTAAAAGACGTTATTGATAAATTGTTACTTACATCTAAACTAGTGAGTTGATTGGAGCCACAATTAAAGGTATTTAAACTGGCATTTTTCGTCACATCTACACTTGTAAGTCGATTATTACCACAACTTAAAGTAGTAAGTGCACTATTTTTACTGATATCTAAGCTTGCAATTTGATTTACAGAACATTCCAAATAAGTCAAAGCAGTATTCGTACTCACATCTAAAGCGGTCAATTGATTGGCAATGCAATTAAGAACTCCCAAATCAGCATTTTTACTAAGGTCTAAGCTAGCGAGGTGATTTGAGCCACAATAAAAATTCACCAACAAAATATTTTTACTCACATCTAAACTGGTCAATTGATTAAAATCGCAATAAAAATCTAACAACAAAACATTTTTACTAATGTCCAAACTTGTTAATTGATTGGACATAACACCTAAGCTTTTCAATAAAACATTATTGGTTACATCTAAACTTGTTAGATTATTGTGATAAAGTTCCAGGTATTCTAAAGCTACATTTTTACTTAGGTCCAAATTTGACAATTTGCCATTTTGAATACTTATTATTCTTAAAGCTAGATTTTTACTGATGTCTAAACTTGTAACCGTTGAATAAACAGATCTCAAACTCCCAATATTTGTAAAAGCCTCTATTCCTATTAATGTTTCAACAGTATCTGCATGTATTTCTCCGGTATACGCACCTGCCTCTATAAATGAAATTTCAGCATCTCCATCGGTATTGATGAGTGTATCTCCAACCAGTATTGCTTTAAATTTAGGGTCAGGAATATTCACATAAAGTGTGGAGAATCTAATCTTATATTGCGCCGTAATATCTTTATACCAAGACGTTAAAGTTGTATCTTGTAGAGAAGAGACATAAATTATTTTCAACCCAACATTACTATAAGCACCCAAATTCACCAAATTCACAAGGGTACTTATATCAACGGTATCCAATTGAGTAGCATTAAAAAATAAGTCTGTAATTTTAGTGGTATTACTTAAATTTAAGTCGGTAAGTAAGGTATTGTTGCAATATAAATTCGTTAGGTTACTATTGTTACTCAAGCTTAAACTCACCAATGGATTGTTAGAACATTTTACAAATTTCAAATTCAAACAATTATTAAAATCTAAACTTGTTTGACTATTGTTTTCACAAGCAAAATAAATTAAATTATGGTTGTATGTGAGGTCAATATTTAAAGCGGGATTGTCACCGCAAAACAATTGTTCTAATTTCACATTTTTACTGACATCTAAATTCGAAAGAAAATTATTATAACACCCAAACTCTTTCAAATCAACATTTTGAGTAAGGTCTAAACTCGTAATTTGATTCTTTTCACACCAAAAATAAATTAATTTCACATTTTTACTGACATCTAAAACAGCCAAATTGTTATTCTCACAATACAAATTTGTCAAATTTGTATTCAACACCAAGCTTGTAAGTTTATTATCATTACACCCTAAAGTTGTCAATTTTAAATTCTTGCTTATATCTAATGTCGCTATTTGATTTGAATCGCAAAAAAGTTTGGTAATATTCACAAATGCCTCTATTCCAATCAATGAAGCAATATTAGATGAATCGACAACGATTTCACCTGCATACGCACTTGCCTCTACGAATGAAATTTCAGCATCAAAATCTGTATTTATAATATAATTTGTAGTTAAATAATTTTTAAAAATTGGATCTGGGATGTTTACGTATTGGGCATTGGCATACATTTCACATGCAAACACCATTATTATTATTAAGTATATTTTTTTCATCTTTCTATAATATTAAAGTACATCTTCTAAATCCCAGTTCAAGCACAATTCGTGTGAGGTAGGGTTTGCCACGAGTGTATTGTACAACGTAAAGGCATACGACAACTTAAACCTGCCATTGATAAATATACCTCCCATAGCACTATAGCTATTGCTAGGAGAAAAGCCAATGCCACCCCAAAAAGACTCATTTTTACCAAACACCATGTTAATATCGGTTTTGGTAATATTGGCAGGATTGATGACCGTCAAAAAACTAGGCTGCACATAAAAATCGTGGTTCACATTTAATTTATAACCTGCATTAAGGTTTATATTAAACTTAGAAAACAGGCCATTTGACGCTAAAATATTTTTAGAATCTTGTGCCAACACATCGGGGGAAGCAATGCCGGCATAAAAATTTTCACTTTTGTACAATAAGCCTACTCCTATTTTAGGAATAAAATAATTACCCGCAATAGCATTGGTAAAATAAACATCAGTTTGGTCTTTTAAATTTAAGTCTCCAAGGTTAACATAATTAAACCCTACTTTAGCCCCAAAAGAAAGTTTATGGCGTTCGTTTAAATGCAAATGGTAGGCGACATTGCCAACCAAGTCAAAAGCATTCATCCTACCCAGTTTGGTATTGGTTACATTAACGCCAACCCCTATTTTTTTAGTATCAAATCGTTTATCTAAGGCCAATCCAGCATTCCATGGATTGCTGGTATTGCTAACATTCTTATACGAAACCCAATCTGCCCGACTTAATACGACAGCATTCCATCCGGATTCTTGCATACCTGTAAATGCCGGATTATAATACGTTGGATTCAAATTAAACAAGGCCTCATTGCTTTGTATCTGTGCATACACAGTTGCAATAGCACAATGAACCAATAGTATACCTATAACAATTATTTTTTTCATTGATTAGTATTTTACACACTCTAAATCAGTGGATTCAAAAAGTGTGAGGATTATAAACAACCAATAATAACTCTAAAACCTACAAGAAACTACAAGATTTATGTAAACGGTAGGTTATTTTTATTAAACGGTTAATGAAGACAAAAACAATCACAATGCGCCCCAACAAAACTTTACGATTTAAAAAATACTCAAACCTAATTCGTACATTGATTATATTATAATGTTTCGTACTTTGGTGCAGTAGTGTTTGTTAAACCAATTTTACCTTGCCATGAAAGCAAATGTTTATACCCATTATGGTCCGCCTGAAGTAGTGAAATTCATCACCATTGCCCAACCCATACCCAAAGAAAATGAGGTATTGCTAAAAGTATATGCGGGCACGGTAAACCGAACAGATGCAGGCTTTAGAAGTGCCGAATATTTTGTATCAAGATTTTGGAGTGGCCTTTTCAAACCCAAACACCAAGTACTAGGAAACGAATTTGCAGGCATTATTGAGGCAATTGGAAACCAAGTCACTTCTTTTAAGGTCGGAGACAAAGTTTTTGGCTACAACGACAAAACTTGCGGTGGGCATGGCGAATACCTAACCATCGCTGAAAGTGATGCCATCACATGTATGCCCTCCAATTTTAGTTTTGAAGAAGCGGCCCCCTTAACGGAAGGGGCGCATTATGCTTTAAACAATATCAAAGCCTCAAAAGTAAGTGCAGGGCAACACGTATTGGTATATGGCGCTACGGGCGCCATTGGTTCTGCGGCTGTACAACTGTTGAAATATTTTGGTGCCCATGTCACGGCGGTTTGCAATACCAAAAATGTAGCGCTTGTACAAGCATTGGGGGCCGAAGTGGTGATTGATTACCAAACACAAGATTTTACCCAAACTGCCCAAACTTTTGATTTCATTTTTGATGCTGTAGGGAAAAGTTCTTTTGGACAATGTAAACCTTTGCTAAAAGCGAAAGGCATTTATATCTCTACGGAATTGGGCAAAAATGGAGAGAACATTTGGCTGGCGCTCATCACGCCTTTATTGGGTGGCAAAAAACTTTTATTCCCGATACCAACGATAAACAAAGAGGATGTCATCTTCTTTAAAACATTGGCTGAAAAGGGTGTTTTCAAACCAGTCATTGACCGATATTACCTCTTAGACCAAGTAGTAGAAGCCTACCATTATGTTGAATCTGGTCAAAAAACAGGCAATGTGGTAATTAGGATAGCCGTTTGAATGTAGAATTTTGAATGTTGAATTTTAAATTTAAAGCCGTTTAGTTAAGATATAATCAGCGTCAATCTGTACAATCCGCTCAATCGGCGTTCCAAGTTTTTATTCTTTGTCAAAGAATAAAAACAAAATTGCACACAGATTTGACGGATTAAGCGAATCATCACCGATTTAAAAAACAATATTGATTTAAAGTTTAACATTTTTTAACTTGAATTACTTTTCATTCATTACTCCCAATGACATCACCCAATTCTTTTTCCGAGTATCTTCAAACTTCTTTCTACATTGTCGAGCAAAGCAATATTGGGTAATGTGGCCCAATCTTCAAACCCAAAATGCCTGAATAAGTTAAGGCTTGGCTCATTGTGGGCAAATATAAATCCAAGCAATGTTTTAGCACCAAATAATGCAGCATTTTCTATACTGTATGCCAATATTGACTTCCCTATCCCTTTGCCTCGATGCAGCTCATCTACATAAACACTTATTTCAAGGGTGGCATCATAGGCAGGTCTGCCATAAAATGATTGAAAACTCACCCACGCAACAATTTCATTGGCTGTATTTTTAACCACCCAAAGCGGACGCTTTGTTTCCTCATGGGCATCAAACCATGGTTGCCTACTTTCTACAGAAACAGGAGCAGTATCTGCGGTGACCATTCTTGACGCTACCGTAGTATTGTATATCGCCACAATTTTAGGTAAATCTTGAAGCGTGGCATTGGTATAAAAAAGCGTTGGCACCATTGTTTTCATTTACCACAAATATACAAATCCATTCCACAAAATTTCTGTACTTTTGTATTCCTTAAAATCACAAGCATTGACGTATTCTATTCCAACCACCACTTTACCTGTACAAGAAATTGTGGCAGCAGTATTGACACATTTTCAAACCGAAAGCACACTTATTGTTAAAGCACCTCCTGGGGCTGGGAAAAGCACCCTTTTACCTTTGACTTTTTTAAATGAACCTTGGTTGAAGGATAAAAAAATAATTGTATTGGAACCTCGTCGTTTGGCGGCTAAAACCATTGCGACCAGGATGAGCCAACTGATTGGGGAACAGGTGGGAGAAACGGTGGGTTATAGGATCAGGTTTGAAAACAGGATTAGCAAAAACACTAGAATTGAAGTCGTTACCGAAGGGATTTTGACCCGTATGTTACAAAGCGACAATGCGCTTGAAGAAGTGGCTTTGGTGGTTTTTGATGAATTTCATGAAAGAAGTATCCATGCCGATGTGGCCTTGGCTTTGTGCCGCGAAGCCCAACAAGTGTTGCGCCCGGATTTACGTTTGCTGATTATGTCGGCGACCATAGATTTACCTCAACTGTCGAGCATGTTGAATGCCAAAATCATTGAAAGCGAGGGCAAACAATACCCCGTTACAATTCATTATACAGGAGAAGCCGACATCCATATATTACCCGAACTTACGGCCAATGTGGTCAAAAAAGCCATCAAAGAAACCAAAGGCGACATTTTGGTTTTTTTACCCGGCCAAGGCGAAATTAACCAATGCAAAGACCTGTTAAGTAGCAGCACTGCTGGCATAGCCATCCATACTTTATACGGACAACTTCCTTTTAACCAACAACAAGCCGCTTTAATGCCCGACAAAAATGGCAAGCGTAAAATTGTATTGGCGACCTCTATTGCCGAAACCAGTTTAACCATCGAAGGTGTTACGACAGTGGTAGACAGTGGTTTTGGGAAAACGTCTAAATTTGACCCCAAAACAGGTTTGTCTCGTTTAGAAACCGTAAACATTTCAGTAGATGCTGCCGACCAAAGGGCAGGCCGTTCGGGCCGCTTATCGCCTGGCACTTGCTATCGTATGTGGACCAAAACACAACACGACAACTTACAAAGGCACCATCAACCCGAAATTGAAACCGCTGACTTATGTTCATTGGTATTAGAAATGGCCGTATGGGGAATCGCCAACATCAACAATATGGTATGGTTATCTTTGCCCCCCAAAGCACATGTGGCCCAAGCCAAAGAAACCTTGCATAACATTGAAGCCTTAGCCAAAAATAAAATCACCCCACATGGCAAAAGCATTCACCAATTGCCTTGTCACCCTCGCATTGCGCACATGCTCTTGATGGCACAAGCCTTGGAACAAGAAGCCTTGGCGACCGATATTGCTGCCATCATTGAAGAAAAAGACCCTATAGCCAAAGATGCTGGGGTCGATTTAAATGAACGGGTAATTGCACTCCGCAGGTTTAGGACCAACGAAGGTAAAGGACGCTCCTTTGGCATGATAGAAAAGGTGGCACAATCGTATCGAAATTTATTGGAAATAGCAGCCGAAAACGGCAAGTTTGATCCCTATGTTTCGGGCTTGTTATTGGCCTATGCCTTTCCTGAACGCATCGCTTTTGCTCGTCCGGGTGATAATTCCTTGTTTCAATTGGCCAACGGAAAATTTGCGCAATTCAGCCACAAAGACGAGCTCGCCCATGAGCCTTGGTTGGCGGTAGCACACATCGATGCCCGCGCAGGAACAGGTAAAATATTTATGGCCGCTCCTTTGAATCCTCGTGATTTAAAAGACATGGTTAAAACGGTAGACACCATTCATTGGGATACCCAAAAAGAGGAATTGATTGCCAAATGTGAATTGAAAATTGGACAAATCATTTTAAAATCAAGCCCCATCATTAAACCAAGTCAGGAACTCATTACCCAGGCGATTTGTGATGTGGTGACCAAAAGCGGTGACCAATTGTTAGCTTTCAATGATGATTTTTTAGCATGGCAAAACAGGATGGTATGTGTAAAAAAATGGACTTCCTCTCCTACCTGGCCAGACGTACAAACGGCCAATTTATTGGAAACCTGTGAGGTTTGGCTCGCCCCTTATTTGCTGCAAATCAAAAAGAAAGACGACCTTAAAAAGCTGGATTTATTAGCCATATTATCGTCCCAATTAGATTATGAGCAACAAAAACAATTGGAAATCATTGCCCCAAAATCCATCAAGGTACCGAGTGGTTCTGAAATTACCATTCAATATCCTACAGACAATTCGGCTCCGTTTATAGCAGTGCGTTTGCAGGAGTTGTTTGGGTTGAAGGAAAGCCCTACGGTGAACAATGGTAAAACCGCGTTGGTATTGCATTTGTTATCTCCGGGATATAAACCAGTGCAAATTACAAGTGACTTAAAAAGCTTTTGGGACAATACGTATTTCGAAGTCAAAAAAGAGCTCAAACGACGATACCCTAAACACGAATGGCCCGAAAATCCTTGGACGGCTGAAGCGGTAAGGGGAGTGAAAAAGAAGGTGGTGACGGCATAGCGGATATTGTGCTATTCGAAATTTATAATTTCGAATTTATATCGACGGATTTTCAATCCAGCTTTATACATGTCGGATTGCAAATCCTTCGATAGGGCTTCCGAATTGCAAATTCGGAAGAGCAGGAAAATTCGGAAGAGCAGGGTTGAACTAGGCTTCCTAAAAATTAGTGCCAAATTAAATATTACAACAGTGCTTTCATGGCTTATACCAAGAAAGCACTGTTGTAATATTTTATTCCACTACTATTTTCTTATTCTCTACTTTATTGTTTTCATCAGTAATTTGAACAACATAAATTCCAGGAGTCATGTCGCCCTTATCAAGAGTGAATTGTTTGCCACTAAAACTTACTGCTTTAATTTCATTACCAAGCACATCCGTTATTTTTAACGTTATGTTTTTTTGTTCCTCAGGAAAGAAAATGATTGTTTTTGAAGTAAAAGGATTTGGATAAATAGAAATTTCTGCAGCATCATTGTTGACTGAAGAAATCCCTGTAACACTATTGGTATATTTGGAAATAAAATTCCCAAACGAAACCGGCAAACTTCCAACTGCAATTGTAGTCACCACAGTATTTGTAACGGCATCTATTACGCTCACAGAATTAGAAGCATTATTCGCAACATAGATAGAAGCACCATCCGGACTTACAGATAAACCATAAGGGGAATCTCCAACTGCAATTGTAGCCACCACAGTATTTGTAACGGCATCTATTACGCTCACAGAATTAGAAGCATTATTCGCAACATAGATAGAAGCACCATCCGGACTTACAGATAAACCATAAGGGGAATCTCCAACTGCAATTGTAGCCACCACAGTATTTGTAACAGCATCTATTACGCTCACAGAATTAGAAGCACTATTCGCAACATAGATAGAAGCACCATCCGGACTTACAGATAAACCATAAGGGGAATCTCCAACTGCAATTGTAGCCACCACAGTATTTGTAACAGCATCTATTACGCTCACAGAATTAGAAGCACT
>JBIKPL010000233.1:0-4962 GCA_044357485.1 Cytophagales bacterium | reverse complement strand
ACTACAGCTACATCTTCAGTATGCAAAGCCTTTCTCAAATCGTTGGCAATCTGAACCGTCAATCGTTCTTGAACTTGAGGTCTTTTCGCAAAATGTTGAACAATTCGGTTAATTTTTGATAAGCCAATAACTTTGCCATTGGAGATATAAGCCACGTGCGCTTTACCAATAATAGGCACAAAATGATGTTCACAATTAGAATAAAATGTAATGTCTTTTTCGACCAACATTTCATTGTATTTGTACTTGTTTTCAAACAATCGAACCTCCGGTTTGTTGCTAGGATTAAGGCCACTAAATATTTCGGTGACATACATTTTTGCCACACGATAAGGGGTTCCTTTGAGTGAATCATCAGTCAAGTCCATTCCCAAGGTATGCATAATTTCAGAAAAATGAGCTGCAATTTTCTCTATTTTAGCCTCATCGCTCAATGCAAAAGCTTCATTGTGCATTGGTGTTTCTAAAGAAGTACCAATATGTTCATCTCCTATTTCGTCTTGTATCATCTTATTAATCAGCGGGGTATTCAACAAAATTTCGGTCTGTTTCATAAAGTTTAACTTTAAGTTCGTATTGTTGTTGAAGTAAGGGTCTTAATATATTATAAATCACAACGGCTATATTCTCTGCCGTAGGATTAAGATTTTTAAATTCTTCGGTATCAAGATTTAGGTTTTTATGGTCAAACCTCACTAATATATTACTTTTGATTAAATCAGAGAGGTATTTTAAATCAATGACATAACCCGTATCCGGATTAATTTCACCTACGACTTTAATAACTAATTCATAATTATGGCCATGGTAATTTGCATTATTGCATTTGCCAAATACTGCATCATTTTTTACATTGTCCCATGCAGGATTAAACAATCGATGGGCGGCATTAAAATGTTCTTTTCGGTAAACGGCTACTTTCATAATCAAGAACTTCAAGCGTAGAAACAAGTATCAGTGGTTTGCGAATATGTTGATACCAGATAAGCATTGAAATTATCTTCAAAAATATAGCTTAAATATTAGTTTTCACTAAAAAAAGGAATTGATTTTCAAAATAAAATGAATTTTGTGTTCACAAGGATTAACTGTACCTTTAAAGAATAAATAATCAAGGTATTTACCACCATCTTTTACGCAATTAATTATCGCCATGTCAAAACTAAAAACACCGAAAGATTCATTTGTGACCATGACAGAATTAGTGATGCCAAATGATACCAATATGTTATTTAATGTTATGGGTGGAAAAATGATGCATTGGATGGATGTTGTATCCGCCATTGCAGCTCAACGACATTCTAATTGCATTGTTGTAACAGCTTCCGTTGATACCATTTCTTTTGCCGCGCCGATTAAATTGGGCTATGTTGTTACATTAGAAGCAAAAGTGACACGTGCTTTTAATACCTCTATGGAAGTATCTATTGAAGTATGGGGGGAAGATATTCCTAACAATAAAAAATTTAAAAGCAATAGTGCTTTTTTTACTTTTGTTGCTTTAGATGAAAATGGGAATAAAGTAGAAATTCCTTCTATAACGCCAGAAACACAAGAAGAAAAAGACTTGTACAACAGTGCACTACAAAGGAGACAATTGAGATTAGTTTTAGCTGGAAAAATGAAACCTGAAGATGCCGGTGAACTCAAAGATTTATTTTTAAAACTATAGTCATGTAATCTTTGAACATGAATCGATTCGGAAATTTGAGCACAGTCAAAAACTTTTAAAACTATTTATTAAAGGCTTTGATATTTTTTTCAATTTGCTCAAAATCAATACGATTACATGCTGCACTTGAACAGGTAGTACATTTTCCTTTATGTTTAAAATTTTGCTTTACGATATAAATCAAATAGCCTACACTAAGTACAAAAGCCGTAAAAATCAACACGTTTTGAATTTCCATTTTACCAATGTTTTTGAATGATCGCCAATAGTGGCGCATGGATATTACCAGCCGCCAATATCTCTAAGCCATTTAAGGACGAATTGCTATTGCTAAAATCAGTAACGACCCCTCCTGCTTCTTGTACAATTAAAATACCTGCAGTAACATCCCAAGGTTTAAGGTTAAATTCGTAATAGGCTTCAAACCTACCACAAGCAACATAACATAAATCTACGGCTGCCGACCCCAATCTTCTTAAACCATGAGAATTAAGTTGTAATTCTTTCATGATTTCAAAATACACATCTGCCTTGTTCAATAAATCATAAGGAAAACCTGTCGCAATCAATGATTCTTTAAGGTCATTGATTGGTGAAATGGAAATCTTTTCTGAATTTCGGTATGCACCTCCCCCTTTAAATGCCGTAAAACATTCTGATTGATTGATTTCATAAACGACCCCAACCACCACTTCTTTATTTTGTATTAATCCTATGCTTATCGAAAAAACAGGTAAGCCATGTAAAAAATTAGTCGTTCCGTCTAATGGATCAACGACCCAATACAAATCTGAAACCTTTGCGATTTCGGTTCCTTCCTCGGTTACAAAATCGGCTTGGGGTAAAATGGTTTTTAATTGCGCTACAATTAATTTTTCTGCCTCTTTATCAACATAAGATACCAGGTCGTTTACCCCTTTATGTTCAATATTTCTACTATCAAAATGAACACGTTCTTGTTTTATAAATTCACCTACTTTGCGAGCCAAATCAGCAACTTGGTGGGTGATATTTTGTAAGTGTAACATCTCTATTTTTTAGGTATTTCAGCAATAATTCTGTTGGCTACAGTCTCTAAGTTATCTTTCAATATTTGAGATAGATTATTAGAATTAGAATTATAATGTAAAATAATTCTATGTCCGGCAATTTGCTTCCCAGATTTCTCATAGATTGAAAAATGTGTCACAAAATTTCTTTCATAGTTTTGACGAGCACGATCAAGGCAGTGTTCGTAGTTGGTTTCTACTTCAAATTGATTAATAAAAATATAATAATCTATTTTATATTTGTTATTAAAATAACTCCAAAATGCTGGATCTTTGATTTGTACTGAAAAATATTTAGCTGGATTTTTGGCATGTACCGCTCTTGATGAATTTTTCTGAAGTGGCTGCTGCTGCACTTCCTCTTCCTCTTTTTTGGAGAATATAGAAGTCACTTTATCTAAAGACTTATTTAAACCATCTTTTAAATCTCCTTTTTTATTGGGTTGTACCGGATCGGGTTTAGGGTTTGCAGCAGTATACATCACATCTTTGTAATCGTATGAAACAGAACTGTATACCTTATTAAGATCGGTCAATGAATCTTTTATCTTTCCTCCCAACAAATGGATGGTTTCAAAACCTTCGGGATTAAGTAAAGCATTTAAACGTTTTCTAAAAGCTTGTCGTACTTTATTCATATCCGTATTAGAACCTTTAGCAATTTCCATATCAGCATCAGACCAATATAAATGGGGGTCAAATGGAATTACAAGTATGCGTTTGGTATCGTTGACATAATCGTCTTCAACGGATAAAGATTTGTCCGCAGAAGTTGTGTTTACCGCTGTATTTGACGACTCTTTGATTGAAACTTTGTCTGTGGGTATTGTTTTTTCGGGTACACTTAATTCGGCTACTTTTTCAACATTGGTAGCCGTTCCCTTTTTATCATTTTTCAACACTATTTCTTGCCCTATTTTTAATTCTGGAGCGTTCATCATTACCAAGTCACCGACTGGAATACCATATTTTTTTGACAAACTGTAATATGTTTCCCCAGCTTGAACCGTATGAAATACCTTTTGACCTTCATTGCGATCAACTGCGATAGATTCTTTGGATGAGGATGGTTGACTATAGGGAACAAGAATCAATTGTCCTGTTTTTAAACCACTATTTAATTGAGGATTTAAATCTAATAAATCTTCTACAGAAATTTTAAACTTATTCGACAGTCCATATATCGTTTCTCCTGGTTCAACCAAATATTGAATATATGTTTTATCATTTAATTTAGTAATTCCTACTGAATCAAGCTCAATACGAGCAATGTTTGCTTGACTTAGGTTTGAAAAACCAATTATAAACAGAAGGATGATGAAAATTCTTTTCATGCAGGTATAATTTTATTCTTATGGGGTAAAATTAATTAAATATTTAACTTTTCAGGGATTTAACAGCATAATAAAAAGAGGTTAATGGATTTTAATTTTTTGAATTCCTACACCATTTGAAGCAACAACTTTAACAAAATACAATCCCTTTGGTATATTTTCTGTGCCAATAACCATTGAATCAAGCTGTATATGATCCCAATGTTTTATTTCATTTCCTGTTAAATCAATTAAAGCAACACTATTGATGACATCATTGCTTGTTAACTTTATATTAAAATGACTAGAAGCAGGATTAGGGTACACGACAAAGGGTGTTTCTGCATAAATATGGTTTTCAATTCCTGTAGCATCTGGATTAACAAGATTACGAAGTACCGAAATGGTACTTATAACCGGAAGGTTAATATTTAAACTTACACCACCACTGTTTGAGGTAATGATTTCGGGTTTACCATCGCCATCAATGTCTACCACTTTTACATCATAAGGAGAATCGCCAACGATAAAATCTACTTTAGATTGAAAAGAAGCAGCGGACAGTGCCCCTCCAATAGATATATTTTTAAACAAACTTACTGAAGAGCTGTTGTAATTAGCCACCACAATGTCAGGGCGAGCATCGCCATCGAAATCTGCTACGGCAAGTGCATTAGGCTCTCCCCCAACGTTCAAATTAATGGGAGACGAAAAGGAGGATGTCGTTATAGCCCCCCCTTCATTTAAATTTAGATAAATCTGTACGAGGCCCATGTTAGGATTTGTTAATACAATATCATTGGTACCATCGAGATTGATATCAACTATTTCAATATCCGATGGTTTATTATCGATAGTCATATTAATTGGGGCAAGAAAATAATTTGTTTCATTATTTCCATACACCAGGTCATTTTGAAAGATTGAA
>JBIKPL010000232.1:0-4965 GCA_044357485.1 Cytophagales bacterium | reverse complement strand
GAGACTTTCAAGTACGGTTCTGTGAGCGGCTTGGGCTGAAATGCCCTTGCCTACTCGACAGCTCATTTTTCTTGTGGGTTGAGGTAATCTTTTAATACGATATGATTTTACCACAAGAAAAATAGCGAGTGCCGATCACGCGACCGAAGGGAACGCCCTATGAAATGAATAGCTTATCTATGCTATTTAAATTAAACTAGTGCACCACTTTAATAAAATCAAATACCCTTGCATTTAAACGGTTAAAGCAATGGCTTAAATCTCTAAAAATCAACAAATAAACTGTTTTTAAGCAGCTCCTAACTATAAACTGATAACGCTAAACGCTCCACAAATTACTGAGAATTCTAAACGCTTAACAAAAAAAATATATGCAATTAACCTTTTGGGGTGCCGCCCGACAAGTAACGGGAAGTATGTACCTGCTGGAATTGAATGACGGATATAAAATATTAATTGATTGTGGCTATGATTTAGACAAAGAGGCAGAAAAATCTTCGCCCCATCCCGATTATTATTTCCCTTTTGACCCTTCTAGTATTGATTTGGTTTTGCTAACCCATGCACATGTCGATCATTCAGGAAATATTCCCAACTTATTTAGATATGGCTATACAGGACAAGTATTGTGTACCAAACCCACCTTTTTTTTAACGGAAATATTACTGTATGATAGTGCTTTACTGAACCGTAAAAAATTAGAATACCAGCGCAAAACGGCGAAGAGAAACAGTAACAAATCGGTGTACAAAGCAGATGGTATTTACCTAGAAAAACAAGTAGAAGGTACCCTTGAAAACTTTGTGACCATAGGGTTTAATAAAAAATTTGAAATTCGTCCTGGTTTTGTCGTAGAATTTATTCCTGCAGGTCATTTACTTGGGGCGGCCCATATCATTGCCACAGTCACTGAAAATAACCTAACCAAAACCATTGGATTTTCTGGCGATATTGGCAGAAAAAATTATCCCTTGTTGCCTAATCCTCAAAAGATGCCTCCGGTCGATTATTTAATTTGTGAAACCACTTATGGCAATAGAACACACACCGCGACCAACGAATCTGCAGAAGAAATTCTCGAAAAAATTATCTATAAAACATGTGTAGAGGTACGAGGAAGGCTTATTATTCCTGCCTTTAGTGTCGGCAGAACACAAGCGGTTTTGTTTGTATTGAATAAAATATTCAAAAAAAATAAATTAAGGCCGCTTAAAATTTTTGCGGATAGCCCCATGGCCATCAAAAGTACCAGTACGTATGCAATGTTTAAATCAGAATTAAACAGCGAAGCGCGTGGATTTGATGACACCCATGGCAGTATGTTTGATTTTGATAACTTGCATTATGTCGATAATTTTAAACAAAGTAAACAAATCAGTAATTACCATGAACCATGTATTATTCTCTCTTCTTCTGGAATGATTACTGGTGGCAGAATTGGTTATCACCTGCAAAAGAATTTAGGAAATCCTTATTGCACGGTTTTAATGATTGGATATGCCGCAGAAAACACCCCTGGGCACGATTTGATTTCAGGAAAAAATACCATCACCCTCAAGGGTAAAGAAATAAACATTGCCGCCAATATTGAAGTTACGGATATTCTCAGCGGACATGCGGGCAAAGATGATTTAATAGATTTTGTGAAAAACCAAGAGGCTTCATCCCTTAAAAATATATTTCTTGTACATGGTGAGGCCAATAGTATGGATGAATTTAAAGCGACTATCGGTGCATTGGGTTATCACCAAGTGATTTGCCCTTCGAAAGGCGAAAGTTTTACACTGTAAAAGATTGTTTTCAGAAGGTGAAATATTGTCGCTTTCATCTTCTGAAGCTATTTGATCTACCAGAAATCGGATGGGCTAATAATTCCTTCCAGTTGGTTTAATCGATAGCCTAATACAAATTCATACGTTGGTCCAGCATACGATTTTAAGTTCGATACGGTAACATCGTAAGAAACACCCACTTCAACTTGTTTAGCGATTAAGACTCCTGCTAAAAATACAATGGCATCTTTGTTTCTATAGCTAACACCTCCCCATAACTTTCCATCATATTTGATTTTAGCATTTAAATCAACTTGAAGTACACTATTAGAGTATTTGATTAAAGTAGAAGGAATAACTTTGGTCTCTTTATTTAATTTAATGCCATAACCACCAGCGATATAATAATGACGGTTAAGTGTCGCATTTAAATTGTCAGGCACATCGGAATTTAATTTAGAATCAAACATTTGAGTGGTAGAGATTCCTGCGAAATAATCATTCGAATAAAACCATAAACCTATACTTCCATCAGGTACAATACGGCTAAAATTTGCGGAATTGATTGCGTCATCGTCTTTTGATTGCGATGTGCCAAATACAGGACTTAAACTGTATTGAATTGCTCCAGCCATAATTCCTAAAGACAAATAATGTTTAGGATCTAAAGGTAAATGGTAGGCATAAGAGGCATATCCTGATACACGGCTTAATTGACCAGTAGTTTGTCCGCTAAATAATCCTCCAACAGAGTGATGGTCAAGCATTTGTTTATTCGCCCTTTTCCCATTATGAGCACCATGTAGCTTCCCAATTGGAGCATGTGCCGATACATAGTAATTTTTAGGTGCGCCTTCAATACCTGCCCATTGTTGTCTATATGCTGCTTTAATATCTATAAAATCTTCGGTACCACTTACCGCGGGGTTCACCATGTAATAGTTTAACATGTATTGGCTAAACTGACTTTGTTGTTGTGCATGAGCAGTAAGTGCTACTGATAGGAGCACAAAAAGCAATGTTACTGTCTTAATTCCGTTTTTAACCTTCATATGCACTGGTTATTTGTTGGGCTTGATTCTTATATACTGTTGAGGCTACTATTGTAAGTTACCTTTTCAAATTTATTTAACTTAAAACATGCTTACGTGATTTACTAGGCTAGGTTTTTAATTTTTACTCCAAACTCTCAACCTACCTCACCACCGTCACTGCGCCGGCTTTAGGTGCATAGCCAGTTTTGTTTGGGGTAATGACGTAATAGTAAGTGGCAATAGGAACTTGTACGCCATCGCTTTTTCCGTCCCAAGGTTCAGTGAAGTATCCTTTTGATTTGCTGTATACTTTTGTTCCCCATTGGTTAAATATTTCAACGGTGGCATCGGGGAAGAATTCTAGTTCTGAGATTTCCCATAGGTCGTTTTTAGTATCTTCATTTGGACTAAAGATGAGCGGTGGGGTAACTACGATTTCGAATTTCACACTGGTGGTGGCACTGGCGCTGCAGCTGGCTTCATTGGGTGTTTTCACTGTTAGGGTATATATGGTTTCTACATCTTTAGGCAGAATAGCTGTGCTTAAACTCGTTGGACTGGTGATGCTTGCCGTTCCTTTGGTGTTTGTCCATAAGTATTGGTAAACCACGCCATTTTCAGGATTCAAATGTGTGCCGGTTAATTTTGCTGCCGTAGGGAAACCATTGAATTTTTGCTCTATTCCAGCACTTACGATTGGGATTTGATATACCACCAGGTTTTTGGATAAATCTGCAATCAAGGCATTGCAACTGTGCGTTGGCGTCACACTGATGTTGCCACTGGTGTTGGCGGTGATGATAAAGGCCGTACTGTCTAACAGACTTGTTTTTTCTACACTTGCCCCTGCAGGGAAAATCCAATGTTGGTAGCCCTCCGCAGAACGTCCTTTGATGTTTACCACAACAGGCGAGCCGACACAAATACTGTCTTCACTGAGTATCAATGTATCTAAGCCATACGATGCCACTTCGTGGATGTTAAGACTGGCGGTACTGTTCACACACAAACTGTTGTTGGCAAGCACCGCGGTAACACTCAAGGTATAGTTTTCGCCTGCTTTTCCGGCAGATAAATCTACGCTTGCCGTATTGTCAGCGCCGGTTACACTACCACCACTAATGCTCCATTGGTATTTGCTTGCCCCTGCAATAGGGCTAACATTATAAGCCATTGCATTGATGGCGCTATAGTTATCGCACACGGTGGCTTTGCCATAAATGGTAGCAATGCTTCCTATCTGTACAATATTGGCCGTGTCGGTAAGTGTCGCTGCCGCACAACCAAGGGCATCTACTTCTATGATGGTTTTGCCACTCGACAGTTTGCTTGAAAGGATGGAGGTGTTCATGGCTGAACCATTTCCTGTAAAACTTCCAATTTGTATGCGGGGGATTCCTTGTTTGTAGACCTTGTATGGCACACCTGCCTCTGTGCCTGATATGTTAAGATTTGCATCAGTGCCTTCGCAGGTATTTTCTCCACTAAGGGTAAAATCAATCATGGGCAATGCAATTTGACTTACGGTAAAGGTCTTGCTTGGAGTAGTATTGCTACAACCATTGGCATCTGTGATAGCAACCAGTTGGTAAACGCCCACTTTACTCGAAATGCTATGAGTATTGCTTGTTGCCGTAATACTCAATGGCGCACTGTTGTACGTTAAGTCTGCGCTATAACTTGCTTTGCCTGTAAAGCTTAAGTTTAAGATTGGCAAAGGATTACCTTCACAAACTACCGTGTCATTAGGCACGCTGTAGCTTGGGTTTGGATTGAAACTTACCGCCATTTTTTTGCTCAGTCCTGTGCCACAAGCATTGGTCGCTGTCACGACAAGGTTGTCATTTACAGACGCTATAATGGCTCCCGCAGTAGCGGTGATGCTGCCAGTGACCAAATCGACATTACTGGCAGTAGTTTTTTCCCAAGCCCAGGTATAGGTTTCGCCCGTTATTGCATTCACGGCAAAAGTACTACTAGCACCAGCACACAGTTTTGTTGGATTATTGCTTGGCGTACTAGCGGTAAATATAGGGGCTAAAGGTTTTTGGTTGATGGTTATATTTTGTGTGGTCGCCGTGCCCGTACCACAAGTATTGCTGGCCGATACACTAACAATGGCTTGTGCAGTAGCCCCTAAAGTAACTTGCATGTCTGTG
>JBIKPL010000231.1:0-4966 GCA_044357485.1 Cytophagales bacterium | reverse complement strand
GTCAAAAAAAGATAAGTGGTTGATTGTCCAATAAGCGGTATAAGTGGCTGCGATAGTGGCGAATACAATCAATACATCGCCTACCGTATTGCTTAATATGGATTCAAATTTTTTGCGTTGTACAAATAAAATCCCAATTAAAACTAGTAAAATCATGTCCTTGGTAAAGGAGGTCCAAGGTGTTAGTTTTATGAAATCTCCGAAACATCCACAATCTGTAACTTTGTTGAAATACGCAGAATAAAATGTTAAAAATGTGAAGAATAAAATCAATAACAAGAGTAACCAAAGGGTTAATTCCATTCTGTAATAAACCAACAACGCTACACCAAGCACTACTTCTAGTACACACATGAATACGGAAAGGTACAATGCAAAAGGAATAAAGGCATGAAATACCGGCGAAAATTCTGCAAAAACTTCAAAGTATTCTTCTAATTTAATGGCAGTTCCTACAGGGTCATTGAGTTTGATAAATCCTGAAAAAATGAATAAACAGCCAACTATAATTCTACAAGTTTGATTTAAATATTTCATGTGATTGGTAATAAGCGTAATTCAATTTTTTTTATATGGTTAATTTTATGAGGGCAAAAACAGCGTAATTAATCATGTCTTGGTAGTTTGCGCCTACGCCTTCAGAGATGATGGTTTGCCCTTTGTTGTCTTCAATTTGCTTCACTCTAAACAACTTCATCAATACGATGTCAGTGATAGAAGAAACCCTCATTTCTCGCCAAGCTTCTCCATAATCATGGTTTTTGGCAAGTAATAAATTAAAAGTGGCTTGGTAATGTTTTTCATACAAGGCTTCTACTTCTGTTGAAGGCAATTCCATCGGATCAGCATCGCTTAACTCTAGTTGAATTAAGGCAATGATACAATAGTTAATAATGCCAATAAATTCACCATTGATATCATCGGCCACCAATTGTGTTCCCTTTTCTTGAATTGAGCGGATACGTTGTGCTTTGATGTAGATTTGGTCTGTAATGGAAGTTAGTCTTAATATTCTCCAAGCGGTACCGTAATCTTTCGTTTTTTTAATAAATATGTCTTTACAAGTTTTAATGACTTGTTTGTATTCTGATGTGGTATTATTTTCCAAAACAATAATTTTAATGGTGATGCATTAATGATGAATGACTTAAGCGTTTGAATATCTTTATGCTGTTCATTTTTATAGCTAATAAATTAATGAAAGAATTTGTTGATAGACACCTGATTAAAACTAATCTTTGTCATTCAAATAATAAATTGCTTAAAGAACGTGAAAAATACATTTTTATGCAAAAAAAACACCATCAATGTACAAGGAAATATTATTTCTTTGGATGTTCCCTTGGTGATGGGGATTGTAAATGCCACTCCCGATTCTTTTTATGATGGCAATGCACAGCTTTCTTTGGAAATAATGTTGGCTCAAGTGGCTCGTTATTTGACCGAAGGTGCTCGCATTATTGATGTTGGTGGATATTCTACTCGACCAAATGCAGCAGAAGTATCAGTTGCGGAGGAATTGACTCGTGTTATTCCTATAATAGAAGCCATTGTACGTCAGTTTCCAGGCACGGTGATATCCATTGATACCTTTAGGGCAGAGGTTGCTCGAAAGGCTGTATTGGCTGGTGCTGCTATTGTCAATGATATCAGTGCGGGAGAGTTAGATGAAAATATGTTCGACACGGTGGCTGCATTAGCCGTGCCTTATATGATGATGCATACTCGTGGTACGCCTACCACCATGCAAACGTTGACAGCCTATACAAACCTCGCCGAAGAAATAATTTCTTATTTTGAACCCAAAATAAATAAACTTAAAGCCCTTGGCGTTAAGGATATAATTATTGACCCTGGATTTGGGTTTGCAAAAACATTAGATCAAAATTATGAATTACTTCAAAAATTACCTTACTTTAAAGTGTTAGAATGTCCCGTTTTGGTTGGTGTTTCTAGAAAATCAATGATTTATAAGCAGTTAAATACCTCTGCTTTAGAAGCATTAAACGGCACTACAGCGCTTCATGCCATGGCTTTAATGCTTGGCGCTGCTATCATAAGGG
Organism: Cytophagales bacterium; assembly: GCA_044357485.1. Taxonomy (GTDB): domain Bacteria; phylum Bacteroidota; class Bacteroidia; order Cytophagales; family UBA9547; genus CALPQG02. The sequence continues at coordinate 2,903 of JBIKPL010000231.1, read as the reverse complement.
TGCATGATGTAAAGGAAGCGGTAGAAACCGTGCATTTGTTTCAGAAAATGAAAATGGCTTAGTTTAAGCTTGTTTGTTGTTGTTTTAACCAAAAATTATTCGTTATTAGTGTATTAATCAACATATTGTCTTCTGTAGGTTTTGTGGTTTCACATTATGCCATCATGCTGTTTACCATCGGTTTTTTAGAAATTAGATGGGTTGATGTTATTGATGTGGCCTTGGTAACTTTTCTATTGTTTCAGGTATATAAATTGCTGCAAGGAAGTGTGGCCTCCAAAATATTTATTGGCATTTTATTTATTTATCTTTTTTATCAAGTGGTGAAGGCTTTTGAAATGGAATTGATGAGTTCTATTTTAGGGGAATTTATGGGGGTGGGTGTTATTGCGGCCCTAATTTTATTTCAACAAGAAATTAGAAAATTTTTATTGCTTATCGGTAAAACTACTTTTTTTGGAACATTTGTAGGAAAGGGGTACCCTTGGTCTAAAGCATTTGGTTCAGAATACAATTTAAAACCTGTGATTGATGCCGCCCATGCTTTAAGTGCGGTTAAAAATGGCGCTTTAATTGTTTTTGCTAAAAGTTCAGAACTGAAATTTTATGCAGAAACAGGCGATTTATTAGATGCCAATATCAATAAGCGATTGTTGATTTCGATTTTTGGAAAAACGAGCCCTTTACATGATGGTGCCGTTATTATTGCTGCTGGTCGTATCAAGGCTGCAAGGTGTATTTTGCCTGTTTCTGATAACCATGAATTGCCTGCCCATTTTGGCTTGCGTCACCGCTCTGCTTTGGGGATTGCTGAAATGACGGATGCGGTAGTACTGATTGTTTCCGAAGAAACTGGCCATATTTCTCTGGCCCATAATGGCATTATTTATCCTAATTTACCTGCGCTTGAGTTAAATGAAAAATTACGCTACTTTCTTTTTGAAGAAGAGCCCGCAGTACTTGAAGAGACGGTAGCGGTTTAAGATTTTGAGCTTATCCAAATACTTTAGTGCCTTCTGTGCAGTTTTTACAGATATCAATTTCTTTTCTTGATTGGATCAGGGCTCCTCTAAATTGACGATACGCAATACTCTGCCATATTTTTTTAAAAGTCGTGGTATTTAAATCTCCTAATTGGTGTTGGGCATCTTTATCAAAACAACAAGGAACAACTGAGCCATCCCAAGTTATTACACAAGAATGCCACATTTTCCAACAATGATTGTCTAATTGGTTTTTAATTGCATAAGTGCCATCTGCTTGTGGTTTGTATCGGGCATATTTGTCAATAGTCGTTAACAAAGGGGAGCCATTTTTGTGGTCGTAAAGCTGGGCCGTTTTAAATACCACTTGATCAACCCCAACAGATTTTGCGATGGCTTTTACCTCTTCTATTTGATGTTCATTGGGCTTAACCACTAAAAACTGAAATATTACTTGAGGTGTTTTTGATTTTAATTCACGTTTCCACGCAATGATATTTTTAGTGCCTTCCAGTACTTTTTCTAAATTTCCTCCTACACGATATTGTTCATAGGTTTCTTGTGTGGTGCCATCAATGGATATGATTAACCTGTCTAGGCCAGAGCTTACCGTAAGTTTTGCTTTTTCATCGTCAAGGTAGTGTGCATTGGTAGAGGTGGCGGTATAAATGTTTTTTTGAGCAGCATACTTCACCATGTCTAAAAATTGTGGATTTAAATAAGGTTCTCCTTGAAAATAAAAAGTGAGATAGGTTAAGGTGGGAGCTAATTCATCTATTGTTTTTTGAAATAAATTAGCTTGTAACATGCCGGTAGGTCTTGTAAAGGAGCGTAATCCGCTGGGGCATTCTGGACATCGTAAATTGCAGGATGTCGTTGGTTCAAAAGCAATGCTAATGGGTAGCCCGCTATGTATAGGTTTGCCTGTTATTTTAGACCAATAGTACGACCCCAGCACTTTAACGATATTGATTGCTTTACCAACCGTAAGTTTAGAAACATAATTGAGGCTATCGTTGAATTGGCTATTCATATTTATTTCATACGCTTAATTACTTCTTGTTGAGCCAATTGAATGCTCCACATGCCCATTAAACTTCCTTTTTTTAGGTTAAATACTACACTTTTGGGATAAGCCTTTTGTAGTAGGGGTAAAATTTTGCTTTCTTCCCCGTGGCAGGTAAGGCAGCTGTTTTGGTTTAGCATGATAGGTTTGGTATACAAAACAAAACCATTTTTCAAGTCTTGTAAATTGTCATGCATTGGCAATTGCTGTTCTTCATTGTATAGGTAGGCATCAAACAATTCTTTTTCCTCTTTGCTTCCAGCAGTTAAAATAGCACGATTGGTTCTTTTAATACTTGCATTGTATACCATGGCCAAGGAGTCTTTTACGCCATAAATGTCAATATTGCACAATTGCATTGCTTTATTTGGGCCATTTTTTTGCAATGCAAGCTGTATCTTTTGTTGGAAGGTAGTGTCAATTAGTTTTACAAGCAATTGGCCTTTCCATAAACATTCTTCCATGATGGCGCCTTGGTTAACCCTTTTCAGTTGACGGTTTTTCATTTCTTGTGCAAATCGACGAGAATCAACGCGTTTTTCATTGCATGCGCCAATGAGTAGTGTGAGGAAAATGAATAGGGTAGTTGTTTTCATGAAATTCAATAATCTTGTTTCAAAGATAAAACAAAAAATGGTAGGTGTACATGCGAACAACATATTCTTATTCATTTAAATCTATTTAGGAGCTGCTGAAAAATAGTTTATTTGTTGATTTTTAGAGATTTAAGCTATTGATTTAACCGTTTAAATGCAAGGGGTATTTGATTTTATTTCATTAAAGTGGTGCATTAGTTTGATTTAAATAGCATAGATAAGCTATTTATTTCGTAGGGCGTTCCCTTCGGTCGCGTG
>JBIKPL010000230.1:0-4970 GCA_044357485.1 Cytophagales bacterium | reverse complement strand
TGCATCGCTCCCCCTGTATAATACCTTAAAAACCAAGGAGAAACACATGACACCGCATTGATGAAATTATAGTTTTGGGTAATTACCACTCCTGCATATCCTAACAAACCATTTAACACCATAGTGTTGACGGCGTCCTTATACTCATGGGTATACAATTGACCCAAACCAGGAAAAACATAACTTAAGCGTTTTGCAACTTTTGGTTTCTTCTTGGTTTGTTGTGTATAAATGGTCAAAATAGAATCAAGTTTCAATTGAAAAGCTTCATTAGGCGCAACCGCTTTTAAAGCAATTTTAGAGGCTTCAACATCATCATTCAATAAATAGGCAATGCTTAAATAGGTATATTTTTTTTGATTTAACACCTTGGATGAATCAATTTTCATGGCATTTAAATTGGCCGTTGCTTGATTATATTGCTTTGTCATGAGCAAACAAAACACTTCATTCAATTGTAAATCAAGTTTAAAAACACCATTTGAAGCGTAAAAAGCGGCATTTTGATATGCCAAACTTGCGCCATGGTAATTCAATTGTTTTTCTTTGACAAGGGCAATACATTGCCAAGCTTGGGCATGGTAATGTTTATCATGGTCATAAAACAATACCCGATAAGCATAGTCTAAAGTGGCAATATCATTATTACATTTCAAGGAAGAGTCTGCACGCTGTACGTACTGTTCTAAGGATTGACTTTTCCCGACAGTGCACATGAACAAACTAATAAGCAAGCATAATTTCACGTGATTCAATAGTAATTTTATTTTTAAGACCTCTATTATATTTTTTAGTTCCATGGTAAGCCCCCCAAATATTGCCGCTATAAAAACCTACTGCAAGTAAGCCATTTACCCAACCATAATAACTATGAATACCCTTATGGTCAAAGCCATATAACGACTGCCAAGCCATGGACACAATTAAGACAAAAGCGGTGATGCCATCTCTATTTTGATGGAGATACAATTTTCCTGCACCAGGTATTAAGGTTGACATTACCATGGCCACATACGGATTCTTTTCTTTGATTAAGATACTTTTAGCAATCAAAGGACTAAATTTGTCGCAGGAGGAACATTTCATCAACCATTGACTATCCTGTGCCGCTTTAAATTGATGTTCGATTAAAAGGTTACCCAGTTTAAAAAAGTTTTGGGTATTGTCGTCAGTCTTAAAGGTGCTTTTTATAGGGTATTGCTGAAGCTGCAGTTGGGATTTAAAGGCTAAAGTATACAATGGTGGCGCTATAAAATCATTGGCTTTAAAATGAACCTGAAGTGTTGAAAGCACTTTATCATATTGTTTTAATTGATAACAGGTAGTCAACAAAGGTAAAAGGGAGGTATCTATTTTTGATTCAAATCGCTTTTGTTGAATATGAAGCACCAATTCTAATTCTTTCTCTTTATGTAAAAACTTTAAAAATTGATCATTATCCTCTGCTGTCATAAAATTTTGAGCAGAAGCGTTCACCACAAACCAATAGACAATAAAAACACTAATCCACCTCATCAATCAATTCGTTAGTGGCTTGAATATACTCATATTGATCATGGCCTGCGCCATTACAACGCGTTAATCTATCAAAACCATCAAGTATTCCCCAAAAAATGCCTCGTTTATGTATCGCTTTTAAAGCGTAGACCGAACATGTTGGGGTAAATGAACAACGCTGTGAATCTTGAGATGAAATGAAATTTTTATAGCAATAAAACAATGGGTATAAAATTGTTTTTTTATTGGCCATCAAACTTGAAGCGGAGGATAAACCTAAAAGGGTATCTTTTGATGGACCAATAGTAATTTGCACTATTTGTGCTAAATGAAAATGGCTTTGTGCTTTGCAATCTGCAACATTCCAAAGCATTACGATTAAAACAAAAAAGATTTTCATACCATTTAATAAACCGTCATAACGATATCCCTTCACTGCTGTGCATTCTTTTAAAGAAATTGTAGTAATAAAAAACAAAAATTTCATTACAACGCAATTTACATTAATATTTTAATTCTCTCAATGTTTAAATGAATGTCCAATTTACAGCAAACAAGACAATTTAGAAAACCCTGTTACATTTTCACCAAATTAACTTCAGTGGGTATGGTATTTTATTTACCCTCAGCTTTTGATTTCTGTAACCTATACCTTAACTTTGAAACACTTGTTTTAAAAAAATAAGCATACAAGTGTTTTATAAAATTTAAAACACTTTGTACTAGTTGTTTGTAAAATCTATCCATAAATTTAAGCTAATTCAATGGCAACATCTATCATCAGAGATTCAGTAATTTTTGATTTAATTCAAAAAGAAAGTGAACGTCAACACCATGGCATCGAGCTAATCGCTTCTGAAAACTATGTTTCTAACCAAGTAATGGAAGCACAAGGAAGTGTTTTAACCAACAAATATGCCGAAGGACTTCCAGGCAAAAGATACTACGGTGGCTGTGAAGTGGTAGATGTTACCGAACAATTGGCCATTGACCGTGCAAAAGAATTGTTTGGCGCGGCATGGGTAAATGTTCAACCTCACTCTGGTGCACAAGCAAACGCAGCGGTAATGATCGGTTGTTTACAAGCTGGTGATAAAATACTAGGTTTTGACCTTTCTCATGGTGGACACCTTTCTCATGGTTCTCCGGTTAACTTTTCTGGTAAAAATTACCAACCATTTTTCTACGGTGTCGATGAAGCAACAGGCGTAATTGATTGGAACAAAGTTGAAACCATTGCTTTGCGTGAAAAACCAAAAATGATTATTTGTGGAGCTTCCGCTTATTCTCGTGATTGGGATTATGTGCGTTTAAGAAACATTGCAGACCAAGTTGGGGCTTTGTTATTGGCAGATATTTCTCATCCTTCAGGTTTAATTGCCAAAGGTTTACTGAACAACCCAATGAGTCATTGTCATATCGTTACAACCACTACCCACAAAACTTTACGTGGACCAAGAGGTGGTATGATTATGATGGGCAAAGATTTTGAAAACCCTTTCGGATTAACAACGCCTAAAGGTGAAATCAGAATGATGTCGAATGTATTGGACATGGCTGTTTTCCCTGGCACACAAGGTGGGCCGTTGGAACATGTTATTGCAGCTAAAGCGGTTGCTTATTTCGAAGCCTTAACCGATGATTATACTAAATATGTTAACCAAGTAAAAGCCAATGCGGCAGTAATGGCTAAATCTTTTTTAGACAAAGGTTATAAAATCATTTCAGGAGGTACCGACAACCACATGATGTTAATTGATTTAAGATCTAAAGGCTTAACCGGAAAATTAGCTGAAAACACGTTGATCAAAGCTGACATTACTATCAATAAAAACATGGTTCCTTTTGATGACAAATCTCCATTTGTTACGTCAGGTATGCGTGTGGGAACAGCAGCAATGACTACAAGAGGTTTGGTGGAAGATGACATGTTAAGAATTGTAGATTATATCGATGAAGTGTTGATGAACCACGAAAATGACTCAAAAATTTTGGGCATCAGAGGAGAAGTAAATGCTTGGATGAAAAACTATCCTTTGTTTAAATAAATAAAATGAATAGTAGCAGGAAAGCATGAAACTTTCCTGCTCATTTTTCTATACCTTATTAATACCACTGCACCTTGAATTTATTTCCACAAGATCCAAAAGAAATGTCGTTTGTTGACCATCTAGAAGAATTAAGATGGAATATCATTCGTTCTGTCATTGCTATTCTTGTGTTTTCTATAGCTGCCTTTGCTAGCATGAATCTTATTTTTCACCATATTATTTTAGCACCCGCTCGCCCCGACTTTTGGACTTACCGTATGCTTTGCAAATTGGTTACCTACGCCGGACAGCCACAATTATGTATCGATAAAATTAATTTCACTTTACAAAGCAGGTCTTTATCAGGCCAATTTTCGATGCACCTTACCTCTGCATTTGTAGTCGGAATGGTTTTGGCATTTCCCTATGTATTTTGGGAAATTTGGCGTTTCATTAAACCAGGATTACACCTTAAAGAACAAAAAACCAGTACTGGTGCTGTATTCTTCGTTTCCCTTTTGTTTATGATGGGAATTTTGTTTGGCTATTATATTGTATCTCCCCTATCGATACAGTTTTTAGCCAATTACCAATTGAGTGAACAAATTGAAAATCAATTTGATGTAGCCTCGTATATTTCAACCCTTACCACGCTTACTTTTTCCTGTGGCCTAATGTTTCAGTTACCCATGATTATGTTTGTGCTCACCAAAATTGGTATTGTCACCCCCGATTTTTTAAGAAATTTCAGAAGACATGCCATCGTGGTCATCCTGATTATCGCCGCCATCATAACCCCTCCTGATGTCATGAGTCAAATTTTAGTTTCTCTACCCCTTTTTATACTGTACGAAGTAAGTATTTGGGTATCGGCATGGGAACTAAGAAGAATTAAAAAAAGATTGCTGGTAAAAAACAATTAGGCTCCCATTGAAAGAAATATATGCATGAATATTCGTAATAAATTTAACCTTTATTACGCCTAATGCTAGGGAAAAAATTTACGGGTCACATGATTTTTCTGGGGACTAAGAAATTTATGACGTTAACTGAATATGATTTATGGAGCGTTTTGTAAAAGTAGCTATACTAGAATTTGTATGATAACTTTTTTTAGGATACTATGGTTTTATTTTTTTGAATATATATTTTTGGTTGTAGATAATTTGTTGTGGGTAGTTTTGCAAATGTTACTTAGGGTCTCGAAAAACTCAATTCACATCATTTGCAAATCATTTTTAGGAAATATACTTAAAATTATGATGCTAAAATGGCCACTCGATTTAATTGAAATGATTGGCTAATTCGCTTTGCGTTAGCGGGAGAGGCTTTGTTTGAGCTCATTTTTCTTGTGGGTTGAGGTATCTTTTAATACGCTATGATTTGACCACAAGAAAAATAGCGAGTGCCGATCACGCGACCGAAGGGAACGCCCTACGAAAT
>JBIKPL010000229.1:0-4971 GCA_044357485.1 Cytophagales bacterium | reverse complement strand
CAGGTTTAGACCACAAAGTAGCAGAAAGAGTAGCATCATTAGATGCCATTATTGCTGAAGCATTGAAAGAGTAATACTCCCTTTTATCTCAATACATATTGTCTTTGGTGATCTTTCACCTTCCTCTTGTTAGAATGTGGCTTGCATCATTGAGCCTTCGGGCTGTGTAATACACTAAATATTAAAATTAATGGACCCTATTACTATAGTGATTACCGCGTTAATATCAGCTGTGGCTGGCGTGGGAGTGAGTAAGTTTTTCATGCAGAAAAACTCCAGTAAAGCTGTGGAAACCGCAGAAGAAACTGCCAAATTAATCATCAAAGAAGCTGAAATCACAGCCGAAAACTTGAAGAAAACGAAGATCATGGAAGCCAAAGAAAATTTCTTTGCCCAAAAATCTGAGTTCGACGAGGAGATGAACAAGAAAAAGAACATCATCATCACCAACGAAAACAAAATCAAGGAACGTGAGCAAAAAGTTCAAAAACAAATTGAACAAAATGCACGTCTTGAAGCAGAATTCGATAGTATGAAAGAAAATCTTGCGGCACAAATTGACATCACCAACAAACGCAAAGAGGAACTTGAAAAACTAAGATTGTCTCAAGTATCTAAATTAGAAAAAATAGCCAATCTTACTGCCGATGAAGCCAGAGACCAATTGGTAGAAACACTGAAAGGGGAAGCCACTTCCAAAGCAAGTTCTTATATCAAAGAAATTGTAGAAGAAGCGAAATTAACGGCCACCAAAGAAGCGAAAAAAATTGTTATCCAAACCATACAACGTACCGCGACAGAACATGCCGTTGAAAACTGTGTGTCGGTTTTCAACATTGAAAGTGACGATATCAAAGGTAAAATTATCGGTCGTGAAGGTCGTAATATTCGTGCCCTTGAAGCGGCAACGGGTGTTGAAATCATTGTAGATGACACGCCTGAAGCCATCATCATTTCCGGATTTGACCCTGTTCGTAGAGAAATCGCAAGGTTATCGCTACACCGTTTGGTACAAGATGGCCGTATTCACCCTGCACGTATTGAGGAAATTGTACTCAAAACCACCAAAAACATTGAAGACGAGATTGTTGAAATCGGAGAACGTACCGCCATTGATTTAGGTGTTCATGGTTTGCACCCTGAATTAATTAAATTGGTTGGTCGTATGAGATTCCGTTCTTCTTATGCCCAAAACCTTTTACAACACTCCCGTGAAGTAGCCAAACTTTGTGCTACCATGGCCGCAGAATTAGGCTTAAATGCTAAAATGGCGAAACGTGCGGGTTTATTACACGATATCGGAAAAGTTTGGCATGAAGAATCTGAAATGCCTCACGCGATTTTGGGGATGGAATTGGCAAAAAAATACAAAGAACATCCTGAAATCTTAAATGCCATCGGTGCTCACCATGATGAGATTGAAATGACTTCCATGTTATCTCCTATCATACAGGTATGTGATGCCATTTCGGGTTCAAGACCTGGTGCAAGAAGAGAGATGTCTGAATCGTATATCAAACGTTTAAATGACCTCGAAAACTTAGCCTTGTCATTTGACGGCGTACAAAAATGTTACGCTATTCAAGCTGGCCGTGAATTAAGAATTATGGTTGATGCCGATAATGTAAGTGATGACAAAGCAGGCATGCTTTCATTTGAAATATCTCAAAAAATAGAAAAAGAAATGCAATACCCTGGTCAAATCAAAGTAACGGTTATTCGTGAAATGAGATCGGTGAGTTTTGCCAAATAATAACATTATTTTCAATAGTATAAAAAGGTTTCAACTCAAGGTTGAAACCTTTTTTGCTTTATGTGAGCAACAAAAGCCTAGAATTTGACACATTTTTACTAAACCCAAACCTAGGGTATGCCGTATGCAATCGATATGAATTGCATAATAGTCGATGATGATCCGGTTTCCATTAAATGCATGGAAATATTAATCAAGAAAAATCCATTCTTGAACTTTCTTGGGGCATTTACTTCTGCCAATGATGCCATTACGGCCTTTGAAGACTTGGATGTTGACCTTATCTTTTTAGATGTAGAAATGCCAGAAATGAGTGGGTTTGATTTCATTAGTCAGTTAAAAGACATTCCTTCTGTCATCTTTATCTCGAGCAAAAAAGATTATGCCGCAGACGCTTATTCCTCTTTGGCCGCCGATTATTTATTAAAACCTGTTACCCAAGAGCGATTTAATTCCTCTATCAAAGAATTATCGGAACGAAAAAAAATCATTGCCAATAAAAAAGAAATCACCGATTCTTTTTTTGTAAAAGACAAAGGTCGCTTGGTTCAAATATTAGTGAAAGACATCGTTTACATCGAAGCCCTCAGTGATTATATTCAAATCAATACCATAGATAAAAAATATTTGGTATTGTATTCACTCAAAAGCATGGAAATTATTCTTCCTGCCATCAATTTCAAAAGGGTACATCGCTCCTTTATTGTGAATAAATATAAAATATTGGAAGTCGATGAATATGTAATTGCTGTTAAAGACAAAAACATTCCCCTGAGTAGAAGTCATAGAAGTGATTTCATGAATTGGATCAATGTTTTATAAACCAAAAAAAATACTGTTATGAATAAGGAAATTCTATTGCAAAACATTTCAGCTTATTGCGGCGATGATGAGTCTATGACCAATGAGTTGATGGATTTAATTAAAACGGCGGTAAGTGAAGCGATAATTGAATTAAAATCGCTTACCATTACAAATGACCAACAAACCATTGCTGGTATAGCCCATAAACTACGAATTTCTATCGCTTTAATTGGGGAAGAAACCCTGTTGAACCAAGCCATTTTACTTGACGAAAGTATAGTACAACATACCGAACTTGACCTTGTAGAAAGCACTTTTATTAGTTTTAAATCTGCGTTAAATGAAATCATGAAGGTGATCAATAATCTCCCATAACATCATTTTACTGCACAAATCTTACCCTATTGAATTCACGCCTCCCCATTTTTAAGAATTCTTTCACCGACTCATTGCACCATTTACCCTTGAGAACTTACCACTCATAGAATAGTTGAAGTCAATGTTTTAACATGGCCGTTATGCACAACAAATAACACCGCCATGAAAAACTCTATACACTTCTTCCAACGCATAGCAACACTAGTGATGACCGTTGTCATTTTTATCATGATGACCGCCTCCTTATTTGCGAATACGGCTAGAGCTTCCAATACAATACTGCGTCATACCAATGGCTTTAAAAGAGTACAAAACAGTCAAAGCACCAATACTTGGACAGGCAATACCAACGCCAATTGGAATACCGCTTCCAACTGGAGTTTAGCTAGCGTGCCCACCGTGAATGATGATGTGATTATAGGAACATCCTCAACTAACCCTAGCATTTCCACTACTGGTGCTGTTTGCCGACAACTAAGCGTAGCCACTAACGCCACGCTCACGTTGGTTAATGTTAGCTTAACCGTAGCAGGAAATATCCAAAACAATGGCACTATTACAACCGGAACGAATGTATTGTATTTAATAGGAACCACAAGCCTTAGTGGTTCAGGCATATTTTCAGGAATCGTGAATGTAAACTCAGGAAACAAAACAATCTTAAAAGAAAGTAATTTAACATTTAAGGACTTGGTTGTGGCACCTGGCAATACTTTTACCAACAAAGCGACCGCCGTATTCAATGGCAATATTTCAGGTTCGGGTGCCTTCATGAACGATTCAAGTTGTAATACCATTTGCTATGGCGAAATAAATTGTACTGTAAATTCAAGTGCGAGCAGCAACAATTTTACATACCTCAAAAATGGCACTCAAAACATAAAAGACGGGGTGTATAGCAATTTAATTTTGGCAGGAAACAATACCAAAACCATTATCGCAAACACCATTGTCACAGGAAATTTAGCCGTTACACAATCCGCTAATCTTGCAGGAGGATACAACATCTATGTATCTGGTAATGTCGACGTAAACACAAATACGGTTGCACCTATTTTAAACTTTATTGGTGCCAATCTTACACAGCAAATCACTTGTAATGTCATCGGTGGCAATGTTTCCTTTGCAGACATTAAAATCAACAAAACAAAAGGCAATGTAACTTTGCAAAACAATTTAAACATTAGCTCTTCGGTATATTTTGTAACCGGCAATCTAGATTTAGGAGGCAATAACTTAAGCTTACAAACAGGAGCCATCTTTTTTGGTGAAAATGCCAATGCAACCACCATAGGCACTTCCGGAACAGTCACTGCTGTTGCTGACATCAAATTTCAAAACAATGTCAATATTGGAGGGCTCGGCGCCAATATTAGTACTGGTTCGAATTTAGGAACAGTAACCGTCACCAGAGGGCATGCCGCACAAATGGGAAACAGTTCTATCTTACGCTATTACGACATTACGCCATCCGTAGGAAATTCAAATTTCAAAAACACTAGCCTGCAATTCAATTTTAACATCAACGAATTAAATGGTCAAAATCAAAATAACTTAGCGATATTTAAATCAACAGATGGGGGAATCAATTGGTCTGAAATGCCTATTGCCAACACAACTTATAACCCAAACAATACAAGCATTACACTTACAGGCATTACTTCATTTTCAAGATGGACGGTGGGTACAGCGATTTCAAATTCATTGCCAGTAGAAATTGCATCGTTCACCAGTCAAATCGTAAACAATGTGCACCAATTAACCTGGACCACCACCATGGAACAAGAAAACAAAGAATTTATCGTATGTGCTTCTGAAGATGGTATCAATTTTAAGACGATAGGCAATGTTAAAGGTGCAGGCACAAGCAACGACCTTCACCACTACAGTTTCAACTATTTGAATTTAAGCAATAAAAGCACCTATTATAGGTTAACCCAAGTAGATTTTAATGGCCATTATGCTTATTCAAATACCATTATTCAAAACAATACCACCACCACCCAAACCAAACAATTTGAGGTTTACCCTAATCC